>DASWQK010000635.1:0-3510 GCA_036403735.1 Pyrinomonadaceae bacterium | reverse complement strand
TTCATCCACTGTATGCGTTTCTCTACGTGGTCGATAAGTTCGAAGGACTAATCCTGGTCAATGCCGCGACCCTGCTCGATGGCGACCCGCTGAATAATTATCTCAAGCGTCAACTGGACGACAGGAAGTATCCAAACGGCGCATTCAACCCGGACGGCGCGCTCACCGGCGCAAACAACATCACGATTGCGGGGACGAATGCCTACATCACGACCGATCACGGACTGGTCATAGTTGATCTTAATGATCCCTTGAAGCCAAGAATAATTAATCAAATAGGAAAGCCGGCACTCAACGAGCCGCACGCGATTGCGATTCAATTTCGATACGGATTCGTTGCTGATCTTGATGGGTTGAAAGTGCTTGACCTGACTGATCCTGTTAAGGCGCACGTTATCGAAGGGGCGTCGGTGAGAGTTCCGTACGCCAATGATGTCTATGTTGCTCGCACCTATGCTTATGTCGCAGCGCTCAACAATGGAGTCAAGATCGTTGACGTGAAGAACCCCGAGAAACCGCTAGCGATTGAGACCTTCACGGCGGGCGGAAAGATTAATGACGCGCGGCAAATTAAGATCGCGATGACGAACGCCAGCCTGTTCGCGTATGTTGCCGATGGCAAGAACGGTCTACGCATTCTGCAACTCACTTCGCCTGAGACGATGCCGACTTACGCCGGCTTCAGTCCGCGACCGCAGCCGCAGCTGATTGCGACGTTCAAAACGAAAGGCGAAGCACTGGCAGTCTCGAAGCCTCTCGATCGCGACCGGGCAACCGACGAAAGCGGCAATCAGATTGCCGTCTTTGGCCGTCGTGGAGCGCGCCCTTTTACCTTTGAGGAAATGCAACGGATGCTGCGCACGGGTGATGGCAAGGGCGATTACTTTACGGTTACAGATGAACCGCCCAACGCGCCGCGCAGCTCTGCGAGCACCAGCGGAATGAACTCGAGTCTCCTGACTAGTTTGTTATTGGGAGTTTTGGTTTCGGTCACAGGTTATTGTGGCGCAAGAAGGTTAAGACGAAGAAAAAGGCAATAACATTTTTCGTGATTCCTGGTTCGGGTGATTTGTGGTTGGGTTCTCGTTGATGCGTCCGCGGCTAAAATAATGTACGCAAACGTTCGCTTTTCAATTGAAAGATTGCGCGATTTGTTTTCGGTTGAGAAATGCTATTGCAAAATCCTTCGCCCGCCGTTAGATTGACAAGACAACAGAAACCAATTGGAGGTAGGAGCAAGTGCCGACCGGAACATGTCCTGAATGTGAAGCAGATGTCCACGTTGACACCGACGCCGACAAAGGCGAAACGGTTGACTGCGAAGAGTGCGGAGTGCACCTGGAGGTCGTCGGTCTCGATCCCGTGGAGTTGGATATCGTTGAAGAAGAGGATTCAGACGACGACGATGATGACGATGAATTCTGAAGAACAGAAGGCAGTAAGCAGATTGCAGTAGGCCGAGAAGACCAACCTGCTGCAGCCTGCCTACTGCTTCCTGCCGTCTGCCTTCTGGCTCGAATAACCACTCCTGCTTTGCCGCAACGTCAAACCCGCCGGACCTTCAATCCGAATCGTGTGAAGCTTGCCGTCGCGCCGATTTTCGGCCGGCGGATAGAATCCAATCGCATAAGCCGCAGCTACGTCTTCAGCGATTGCGCGAAATAGCGGTCCCAGATCGTTCTGGTCCGCGTAAACGCTGCGGCCGCCCGTTTTCTCAACTAATCCGCTGACATCCAGCGGCGTCGGCAGCGGCATCATTTTCGTCGAAGCCAGCACGCGCGTGTAAGAAGGCATCGTGACGACGTACACGCTGGTGTCGGCAGCGTTCGCTCGTTCGATGACGGTCTCAGGTGAAACCACGTCGCCGACTGGAAAGCCGTCAGTGATCACCACCACGGCGCGCTTGACCATTTGCTGTTGTTTCGTCAGCGGCGCATGTCGCGCCAGCATTCGTACCGCATCATCGACGGCGTCATAAGCATGCGTCGACATGCCGTTAGGTTCGTGCGAAAGGCGTTCGAAGGCGCGATCGAGTTTTTCGCGATCGCTGGTGAGCGATTGCATCGTCTTTACGTGCATGCCGAAAGTCATCAACGCGAAAACCGCCGGATGCTCGGCCAGACGACGAGAGAATTCGCGCATGGCGTCGCTCACCCGATCGATTTCTTCCGGCGTCATGCTGCCTGAGAGATCAATTGCGAAGACGATCGCCACCGGACGCGTCGCGCCTTCGATTTTCTCGATATTGAATGAAGCAATCGGCCGCTCGATCCCATCTTCGTAAAGCTTGAAGTCTTCTTTCTTGAGATTGCGCACCAGCCGCCCCTTGGCGTCGGTGGCGACCACGTCAAGCGGCACCAGATCGGTATCGACTTTGATGATGTCCTGCGGCTCTGGCTCTGTAGGAAGTGCGCGGCGCGGACGCTCCTGGGTCGATGGATTGGTTTGGCCGAATGCCGAAATGGCTGCAAATAGGACCAATGAAAGCGTCAATACGGGAAGGGAAAATCCAAAACGCGATCGCAAAGAATCAGGTATAAATGACATAAAAATTGAGACGATTATACGCCGGCGAAAGTAACCGCGCTATTCCAAGGGACGGACAACGCTCCTCCTTAGAACAAGGCTCTAAGCTCCGTCAGGAGCGGAATATTTATAGAAACGGATTCCCCTCAAGAGTTACTCCGCGAGTGAGCGAGCTTCTCGCTCACTCGCAGAGACATAAGGGAGTGGAACGATATCTATAAACGTTTCGCGCCTACGGCGCTTAATACCTTTAGAGGTATTGCTTGATGGCCGTGGACGTTCGCCCCGAGCCGCACTTCATGATAAAAGTTTATCAACGAGGAACTATGAAGCTCACTAAATCATCTTTCATCGCAGCCGTCCTTTTGCTGTTTTCATTTTCCTGCCTTGCGCAGGACAAAAAGACCGGCACGATCAAAGGCAAAGTGCGCGTTGAACGGGGTTCGCCGTCAGGCGTCGCCGTCATCCTGCTCGAGGGCGATCGCGAAGTGTCACGCGCACTGACCGATAAGCGAGGCGAGTTTGTAATGTCGCGGGTCACGCCCGGAACTTACAGCGTGAAGTTCCGCAAAGCGGGCCTGAGCGTCGGCACTGTCGACGACGTGGCAGTGAGGGCGGGACAAACGCGGCCGTTGGGGGATCGTCTCTACTTGACGATCGACGAAGGCTCGATCGCATTTATTCGCGGCAGCGTGTTCACCGAAGATGGACGCAGTGTTCCCGGTGTGCGGGTTGACCTGGCGCGAATCGTTAGCGAGGACTCAACGCAGAAACTTGATTCACGGGTGACTGGCGAGACTGGCGAATTTGTTTTTCGCCTGTCCCCGGAGGCGGCGAAGTATCGCGTGACGCTGAAAGCTGACGGCACGGAGCCCGCATCAAAAGATGTCGAGGTCGAGAGCGCCGTGGTTTATCGCATCGCGTTGACGTATAAGAAGAATCAGAAATAATTTGGAGTGCGCCGGCTTGACGGCGCTTTGGATC
>DASWQK010000634.1:0-4570 GCA_036403735.1 Pyrinomonadaceae bacterium | reverse complement strand
GACACGATCGTGAAACTGCCGTCAGCGACATCCGACGGCCAGACGACAGCGCCATAAAGAAAAACCGGCGCGACCCATTGACGGCGCGCCGCAATCAGAAACACTCTACCTAGCCAGCGTTAGAGAATAGCGCGGCCGCCGACTAATTAGACTTACGTCATTTCGGCGATTTGAATCCAATTTCTTTCTTTAATCTTGGAAATTGATCAAGAACGGTCTGGATGACTTTCGCTGGAAGCTGAACCAGCTGCGTCTCAATCCTGGCAAATCGCTCGTCGCTCTTACGCTGCCACGCCTCGATCCTGGCAAACCGCTCGTCACTCTTACGCTGCCATTCTTCGCTCTTGATTTGGAGCGCAAGCCGCTCTTGATCGTTTCTGGCAATCTGTTCCACGACCGCAGCCTGATTGCGGATCAGTAGCGCCATTGCTTCTACAAGGTGATTGTTTGAGGGAGATTGTCTCGCGGCCATGCGCACCAGTTTACCACTTTCGGCAAGTGCATTCGCAGGGGCTCGCCATCGCACTGTAACGAACGGGTTTAGTGCACTTCGCCAGATATTTCTAAGTCTTTTTCCAGCGACGCCCTCATGCTCATCGGGCTAATAATGATCATGGTTTAGAAAAACCGGCGCGACCCTTACGAGCCGCGCCGGATAAGTGAAACGAGTTTTCACTTCGTGTGGTTACTGCGCGAATCTTTCACGATATTCGAGTGAGTTAAGGAAGCCCTTCACCATTTCGGCTTGTTGAAAATCACAGTTGAATGAAGTCAGTTTCAGAAGCCAGAACTTATGCCCACTCATGTCTAAATCAGGCGCCGTATTCGGATCGCGCCGCAAATATCTGAAGTAGGAAGGAGGACCAGGTAAGCCTTAATTCACCTTCTGCGCTAATTTCAAGCGCCGGTTCTTCTGATCAAAGGTGAGGGCGAACTCACGCAGGACTTTGAAACCGACGTTCGTATCCGAGAGGGCGGGAAACGTAATCGTCGCTTGCGGATAGTCAAAATGGCCAATGTGAATTGTGTCTCTCAATTGCGCTTGCTTGATTTCAATTTGATTGCTGACTGAACGAGCCCGGCCCACGGTTACCGCCGGCGAAAGCAATGGAAGTTGTTCGACGAGTTCTTCCGGCAGAATGAAACCTGCCACCAGGTTTCCCGAATCGACATGCGCTCTCACGCGAATCTTTCCAATTGCCACTTCGATTACGGGAATGCGATTTTCAATCTCAAAGCTCAAAATGTCCGCGCCGTTTGACGCCGGTAAAGCACCACGTGCAAGTCTGACCTGCATGGACCTGTAATCAAGAGTCAATAAATAGTCGGTGAACAAAGCGAAACCCAGGATTCCGTCTACGTCCGGATAGTCCTTCGTGATCCGTTGCGGCCGAACGACCGCCGTCACGTTCCGAAACTCTGCGCCCGCGAACGCGATTGAATCTATTGTTGTGGTCTCGACCTCTCGATCATTTTCTCCGGATGGATCGCCGTTGATTGCTCTGCCGTTCGGACGCAGCTTGAGTCGCACGGCGACTGACGTGTCGATGTCCGCCTGCATCCCGGCGCCGGTGTCGATCATGAATGCGAACGGTCCCTGGCCGTTAAGTTTCACTTCAACCACCGGCATCAGCCCGCGAAACTGCATTGGAGCGACGGCCAACGGTTGACTCTGCGCCGCAACGGGAACGATGCCGGCCAGGAGCAGTATTGAAGACGTGATGAGTTTCAGGTTGCGCATGAGTGGTCCCAGCTCTTTTCTTCGCGAGAGTTCAGAGATTCCATTTCAAGCTGCGGTGGTTATGCTTTTACCAGACGACGGCGGCGGTCTCCTTCATAATGGCTCTGCCACACCGATGCGCGGTAAGTCTCTGACTTACCGGCAGTGACGCTCTTCGTTTCAGGGTCTCCGACCCGCGGTCATAAACTTGCCGCGCATCAGCGTGGCCAAGCCATGTGCAAGTGGTGTCGCATTAACTGCGTGTCATTTCAAATTCTACTTATTTTTGAGGCGCGCTGGTTTTCGCTACCACCAGTGGGTTAGCTTCCATTTCGCGGCGATAGAAAACTCGCGGGCGTTGCACGCTACGCTTTTCGGGATCGGCGATCTTCTGTTCACCTTCAGTGAACGCGATGTTCAATCCCAGGCCGCGGCTCTGCTTCATCTTTTCTTCCTGCATCTGTGGCACCCGATCAGTTGCAAAGTCCAACCACTCGCGCGCGCTCACCACACCGTCCTTCGGTCCGACGTCGGCCGCACCGGTCTTCAATCCCTCTTCCACCAACGCGTAAGTGAGCAATCCGTGACCGAGCTGCGCGGCTTCGAGCGCGGCCTGATAACTTTGCGCCGCCGTCAGAATGTACATGCCTTTCTCGTAAGCAAGTTGGGCCAGACCTTTCGAGTTCATGGGGCCGCGCCGTTTCTCTTCCGCTTCCAGCGCCTGCCCCGAATTGCACGCATCGATGACCATCAAAAGAGAACTGGCGGCGAGTCCTTCGACCGCGTCTTCCAATTCCTGATCTGAAATGCTGTGCGAAAGGATCGACTTTAATCCGTTTTCATCAAGCGCGTTACGATCGCCTGTGTAACCCAGATCATGCGGAATCAGATAGAAGCGCGGACCCTGGGCGGTACCGTGCCCGGCAAAATAAATGATCACAGCGTCTTCCGGTTCAGCGCGCTTAAGCTTATCGAGTGGACCGGACTTGAGCGTCGGAGTCCCCGAGGCCCCCGACAGTCTTTGCAATGCGGCCAGAATGTTCTCCCTGGTTGCTTGATCGTTAAGCAGGGGAACAACCTCGACGTGATCGAAGCGGCCCACCGGCCCTTGCTCGCGACTTACTTCCGCGGCAAAGCTCTGCGCATCCGCGACTGCATATTTCAAATTGTATTGCGAGTTCGCGTATTCGTTGACGCCGACGGCGATTACCCAGGCGGTGCCCGCGCGCTTCAGACTCTCCGAGCCCGTCAGCAACACGTTCGCGTCTTTGCTCTTCACGTTGTCGTTATTAAAAGCGTAAGCAGTCAAACGATTGGGGCCCGCAACCAGCGTGATCTCTTCCTCAAGTGAAGTTGTCGCTTGTCCTTTGAGCGCATCGCCATGCCAGACCTTGATCAGCGAGCCATTGCGGAACAGGCGCACGTCGCGCGCCCCGCTGCCTTGCGGGTGATCCTTATCGGCCGCCGCATCGGCGATATCAATTCTCACTTTGATGGTGCGCGTCGAGATATTCTCGGTCGCGCCGGTGATCGACAACTTCACAATCGGTTGGCGTCGATCTTTCTTTGAGATGTCTTGCGCCACGTGGGGACGTTTGCCCGCGAAGATGTCTGAGAGCAAACCCGGATAATAGAATTCGTTGAAGAACCATTCGACGGGCGCGACGTTGAAAGTATCCTGGTTATAGCGCCAGGGATCTGGTTCCACGACTGCGGGGTGCCGTCAAACAAACCTTCGGGCGTCACTACTATCCATTCACCGCCGTCGTCCAGCGAGATGAGCGTCAACAAATGCTCGCCCGTATTTGTGTCCCACAAAAGCGTGCTGCCGTCATCGCCGGCGGACGCCAGCAGTTTTCCATCAGGACTGAAATCCATCGATTCGATATTCGCGGTGTGGCCAGTCAGCGTGCGGAGTTCGCGTTGAGTTCCCACGTCCCAAAGCTTGATCGTATTATCCGTGCCGGCCGACGCGATCATCTTCGCATCACGACTGAAGACCACATCGGTGATGCCTTTGCCATGTCCCTTGATCGCTCCCAGTTGCTGGCCGGTCTCCGGATTCCAAAACACGACTTGTCCGATCGTCTCGACTTTCAGGTTCTTCATGAAATCTTCGGGGCTGGGTGGGGGCTGATTCTTTGAACGCTTCTGATTACCGGTGGCCTGGCCCATCATGGTAGCCAAATCAAAATTTGATTTTGATTCGACCCCGCCACTCGCCAGGATTTTTCCGTCAGGACTGAATGCTACTGAAGTCACACTCCGGCCCATGGTTCCCGCCGTCATCGTGCCGAGCATGTTGGTCATCATCGCGGACAAGTCAGCCATGTTCGGCATGTTCGCAATCTGCGGCATATTTTTCATGTTGGGTCTCTTGCCCGGCTGAGGCATCGGGAAATTGCCCATGTTAGCCAGCGGATTAAAGTTCTGGCCCGGTGAAGAAGTGAATGATCTCAGGCGGCTGCCCGACGCAACATCCCACAGAGTGATTTCCCCTTGCGTGCTCACGGTGGCCAGCGACTTGCCGTCCGAACTAAATCTCGCTTCGACCGGTGAGGTGCTGAGCGTGAGCGTCTGAGTTTCATGTCCGGTCGTCACGTCCCAAATTTTCAGTTCACTCGAAGGCAGACGCCCGATCATCTGCACGCCCTGAGAGATCATGTAAGTAACGGCCAGCGAATGCCCATCGGGACTGAAATATACTCGTTCAACTCCGCTCGATGAATTCGCCGGCGTCAGAGTCTGGAGCGTGCGGCCGTTGCTCGCGTCGTAGATCGTCACGGCACTTGTGTTCGGCGCAAACATCGCGATCAGTTTTCCGTCGAGACTCGGCATGCCAAACGTTTT
>DASWQK010000633.1:0-2317 GCA_036403735.1 Pyrinomonadaceae bacterium | reverse complement strand
GACAACAATGCCCACATCAGCCACGGCTGCAAGTAAGTGGCAGAGGCTTCACTGCTCACGTTTACTCCTTATTGTCGTCATTTAGATTTGGCTCGATCAGAGTCACGGTCGTGCGTCCCGCATGAATGGGCCTCGCGCACGACCTAATCGTAACTTAGAAAGTTCTAACACTTGCACTGGTGAGCGCGCATTCAGGATTTTCTAATGTTCTTCATTAACAATGTCTCTGTTTGTGGTTATCTGACTCCTCTTGAATGATACTCAAAACCGCAAGGAGAAAAAATGAAGTCCGTAATTAACTTTAAGAGATTGACATTGATAGCGATCGGCCTTCTGTTGGTAAGCGTCTCGGCGCTTGCGCAGGAAGGCAAGATCAAAGAGAAAGACGTGCCGCCGGCGGTAATCGCCGCGTTCAAGAGCGCGTATCCAAATGCGACCGTCCGAGGTTATGCAAAAGAGATTGAGAAAGGGAAAACTTTCTACGAGATCGAAAGCAAGGATGGCGCGGCCGTTCGCGACCTGCTCTACAACCCTGACGGCACGGTGGCTGAAATAGAAGAGACCATCGCAGCTGGCGACCTTCCCGCCGAAGCGCAGCAGACCATCAAATCAAAATATCCCAGAGGCGTGGTGAGCAGGGCAGAAAAGGTTACCGAGGGTAATACGATCAAATATGAGGTCAGCATCCGGAGTGGAAACAAACGCACCGGTCTGGCTTTCGACGCTGATGGGAAACTACTAAAGAAGTAGCTGGCCGTCGTTTTCCACACTGAAGGTATACACCCCCGTTCTCTCTAGCGCGACGTGGTGAATTTAGCTCCGTCTGGCGTCCGCGAGGTATGCATTTGAAAAGAAAATTACTTCTGGTCTTTTTCATCATCGGCGCCGGATTTCCCGGAGGTCAGGTTTGGGCGCAGCGCCCGGGTGGCGAAGTCCGTGGACAGGTAACCGATGAACAGGGAGGCGTCATCAATGGCGCAAAGATAACTTTATTGTCGCGTGATGGAACACAGAAAACCGTAACCACAGATCAGCAAGGGAGCTATGCATTCAGATCGCTCGCCGCTGCTGCTTACACTCTGCGGGTAGAAGCAAAAGGCTTCGCGGCTTATGAAAAGGCTGACCTTTCAATCTCGGTCGGACAAAGACTGGTGCACGACATCCAACTCAAAATTGGCTTGGTCACTGAAGCCGTTAACGTGCCTACGGAAACGCCCGTCGGCACCACTCCAGAAGCAAATGCCGATGCACTGGTCTTGAGGGGAACGCAGCTGGACGTACTTCCCGATGACAGTGATGATTTGGCGAGTGCGCTGGCGGCACTGGCGGGGCCGGCGGCGGGGCCAAACGGCGGTGAGATTTTCGTCGACGGATTTAGCGGCGCTCGCATCCCGCCTAAATCTTCGATCAGAGAGGTGCGAGTAAATCAAAACCCATTCTCGGCTGAGTTCGACCGGATCGGATTTGGACGAGTAGAAATTCTCACAAAGCCCGGCACCAACGAATTCGCCGGCGAAGCTCTATTCAACTTCAATGACGAGAGTCTGAACGCGCGCAACCCCTACACATTGGTTCGAGCCCCTTATCAGGTTCGTTCGCTCGATTTCTCAATCAGTGGGCCAATTGTGAAAAACAAAGCATCGTTCTTCTTCGACCTTGAGTACCGTGGTTTGGATGACAATGCCTACATCAATGCGCTGGTTCTCAATCCTTCACTTCAGGTAGTGCCCGTCATTCAATCAGCATTGACGCCAAGGCGTTCGCAGGAACGTCAGCCAAGAATCGATTGGCAAATTAACCAGAACAACACATTGGTGGTCGTTTTTGAATTTAATCCATCTCATCTTATTCGGGGCGGCATCGGCGGCTTCACTCTCGCTTCGCGGGCTTATGAGTCTTTCGGTTACGAGCGTCAATTTCGGATGACTGAAACAGCCGTGCTGAATCGCGCGACCGTCACCGAGACGCGCTTGCAGGTCAGGACGGATCGCGCCAAACAAAACGGAGTGATCTCGGCTCCGGCGTTGAATGTCCAGGAGGCATTTAATGGCGGCGGTGATCAGTCCGGTCCCTTTCTGAATCACAGAAGGCTGATCGCTCTTTACAACAACACCACATACTCACGAGGGACGCATGTGTTCAGATTCGGGGCGCGCCTGCGAGCCATCAAGGTGATGGACGAATCTCGTTCAAACTTCGGGGGCACATTCACTTTCGCCGGAGGCGACGCCGTCAGACTGGATGCGAACAATCAGGTCATCAGAGACGCGCAGGACAATCCGCTTTTCGATACGATTTCCAGTCTTGAGCGGTATCG
>DASWQK010000632.1:0-2450 GCA_036403735.1 Pyrinomonadaceae bacterium | reverse complement strand
GCGGCCGGCGATTACAGCGAAGCGATCAGCGCCGCCAGAACCGCAATGATGGTTGAAGCGAAGCATGGCCTGGCGGCGCGTTCGTTCTCGTAGAAGTATTCACCACAGAGGACACAGAGAAGAAAAATGCAAAGAGCAAAGGGGCCAGGGCTAGGAGTTTGTAAGTACCTTGAAGACCATCCATCCAGCGAATAATCTGCTCCTTGGCTCTTAGCGCTTTGCTCTTTGCGGGTTATTGTCTTCTCCGTCTCCTCTGTGGTTAATTTTCGTCTGGAGTAAACGATGACAGCACGACTTAACGTCAATATCGATCACGTCGCCACCGTGCGACAGGCGCGCCGCGCGCCCGAACCCAGCCTCGTCGCCGCTGCGATGATTTGCGAACAGGCCGGCGCCGACGGGATCACTGTTCACCTGCGCGGCGATCGACGGCATATTCAGGATGCCGATCTGTTTGTGTTGCGACAGGCGGTGACGACATATCTGAATGTCGAGATGGCGGCGACCGAAGAGATGATGAAGGTCGCCATCGATGTTAAGCCCGACGCGGTATCGCTGGTTCCCGAGAATCCAAAAGAAATAACTACCGAAGGCGGCTTGAATGTGCGCACGAATATCGCGATCGTGCGCGCCGCGGTAAGTCGCCTGCGCGAGATGGGTGTCCTGGCGAGCCTCTTCATCGATCCCGATCCGTTTCAAATCGAAGCCGCGCGCGAAGTAAACGCGCAGCAAGTCGAGTTGTGCACCGCCGCCTATGCGGAAGCGACGCTGGGGGCGAGCGGAATTCACGGCGAAGGAGCCGTGCAAGCAAATCAGGAACTGAGACGTTTGCGCGAAGGCGCGGCCCTGGCGGCGCAATACGGTTTACACGTGGCGGCAGGTCACGGACTGACGGTGCGAAACGTAGGCGCAGTCGCGGAGATTTCCGAAGTTGAAGAATTCAACATCGGGCACAGCATCATTTCGCAAGCGTTGTTTGTAGGATTAGAAAAGTCAGTGCGAGCGATGCGAGAAGCGATTGGGCGATGAGATGCTATCGACCGGAGCGCAACCGTCCCGGTTGCAAGTAAGATGCAAGCGAGGACGCTTGCGCTCCAGTCATTATCGAGATCCGGAAGCCAGTTGCAGTCTCACCAGCGAACGCTCGAGTTTGGCTTGCGCTTTCTCAAAATCTTCTTCCGATCCACTCCACGAGCCCAGTTGTTTTTCAGTATGTTCGCGCGCAAGGCGAGCGCGGGCAGCGTCGATCTCTTCGGGACGCTCGGCGACTTCGGCGAGGACTGAAACGCGATCGTCGTTGACTTCAAGGAAACCGCCAGAGACGTGCAACTGAAAGTTCGTGCCGTCCTGATTGTAAGTGAGCACTCCGGTTTTCAGTTCCGAGATGAGCGCCGCGTGGCCGGGAAGCAGTTGCATCTCGCCATTGCTGCCGGGCACGGTGACAGCATTCACCGATTCCGAAAGTACGCGCCGTTCAGGAGTCACTACGTCAAGTTGAAGTTGATTGGCCATCGATCTATTGAATCATTTGGTCATTGATCCATTGACTCATTGAAAAAATGAATCAATGAGCCAATGAACCAATCTCTTATTCCTGGTATTGTTTGCCCGCCTCGACCGCTTCCTCGATCGTGCCCACCATGTAGAAGGCCTGCTCGGGAAGATCGTCGTGCTTACCGTCAATGATCTCTTTAAAGCCTTTGATCGTGTCTTCGAGCTTCACGTACTTGCCTTCGCGGCCGGTGAACTGCGACGCGACGTGGAACGGCTGTGAGAAGAAACGCTGGATCTTGCGTGCGCGCGAAACGACCAGCTTATCTTCGTCCGACAATTCGTCCAGACCGAGAATCGCGATGATGTCCTGAAGGTCTTTGTAACGCTGCAGAATCTGTTTCACATTCTGCGTGGTGTTGTAATGATCATCGCCGACGATACGCGGATCGAGAATGCGCGATGAAGACGCGAGCGGATCGACCGCCGGATAAATTCCCAGTTCGACGATCTGCCGCGACAACGCCGTCACCGCATCGAGGTGCGCGAACGTTGTAGCCGGCGCCGGATCCGTGTAGTCGTCTGCCGGAACATAGACCGCCTGGATCGAAGTGATCGATCCAGTCTTGGTCGAGGTGATGCGCTCCTGCATCTCGCCCATCTCGGTCGCCAGGTTCGGCTGATAACCTACTGCCGAAGGCATCCGGCCCAATAGCGCGGATACTTCTGAACCTGCCTGAGTAAATCTGAAAATGTTATCGATGAACAGCAAAACGTCCAGACCTTGATCGCGAAAATATTCAGCCACCGTCAGGCCTGAGAGCGCCACGCGCAGACGCGCGCCCGGCGGTTCAGTCATCTGCCCATAGATCAAAGCGACCTTGGATTTTTCGATCGCTTTCATGTCGACCTTGGTCATGTCGAAAGCGCCGGTCTCTTCCATGTTGTGATAGAAAGAC
>DASWQK010000631.1:0-7202 GCA_036403735.1 Pyrinomonadaceae bacterium | reverse complement strand
CGCACGATCACCGACGATAACGGCGGTTGCGAAGCGTGCGGCAATATCGGCATCGACTCGGCCTATCAACATTCGAGCAACATTTATTTCTCTTATCTCGGAACCCAGTTGGGTGGCGTGAAGATTCGCGACACTGCCAAGCTGGTTGGTCTTGGCGCTTACGACAGCGTCAGCGGCGAAGGCCAGGGACGGCGCGAACCGGAAATTTGGAACGCTAGCAGTAAGGCGATTCAAAACGCGATTGCCCCGACTGAGTCGTGGCTGAAAGCCGGGCCGCATTCAACCCGCTGTGAGTTGATGTACGAAGGTTATGGACAGGGCTACGCGTCACAGATGACGCCGTTTCAAATGGCCATGCTGATTTCGGTAGCAGCGAATCTCGACGGCCGCCTGATGAAACCGAAGATCGAAATGGATCGGCCGCCGGAAATGTTCAGTCAGGTCCTGACCCGCGATCAAGCGGAGAAAATTCGCCACATCATGAATCTCGTCACGGAAGGCGGCACTGGAACCGGGGCGATGGCGCCGGTGATGGCCGCGGGGATTCGCAGTGGGGGCAAGACGGGCACAGCGCAAAAGGACGTGCCCGTAATCGATCCGAAAACCGGAGAGCCAATGAAGAAAATCGTGATCGAAAAAGATCCGAAAGGGAAAATCATCGGACAACATCAGGAAACTGTTTTCTATGACAAGAAGCGCAGCGATGCGTGGTATCTGAGTTTTGCGCCGCTCGACAAACCCGTAGTTGCGATGGCCGTGCTGCTTGAAGGTCCCGGCCCCGGAATCAGTTTTTACGGTGGCAAGAATGCGGCGCCGATTGCGGCGCAATTGATTTTGAAAGCGAAGGCGCTTGGTTATTTTGGCGGACCACCGGCATCAGGCAATCAGCCGGCGACTACGAGACCTTCGCCAACCCCGAGACGAAATAGATGATTGAATGTCGTTTAGAGCGCGCACTTGTGCGCGCCGGGCACAAGTGCCCGGTCTAAACAATTGAGGTTTTTAATTTTGCGCAACCGTTTCTCATCACATCTGCTGATTCTTTTCGCGCTCGTCGCGATTGAGATCAGCGGCTACTACGCGATTCACCGCGCGGCGATGATTCGCGGTTATGAGACCTCTGTGATTGGCGCAGCGCGCGATCTGCTCATGTACCTCCCGATCATCGTAATGGCGCTGTGGGTTTCCGCCTTCAAAAAGTTCAAAGGAAACTGGGTCCTCTTCACCACCGCGATTTTGCTTTTCTCAGTCGGGTTGCTGGTCCAATACCGCCTGTACAGCGATCCCGAATACAACGCGAAAAACAAATCCGCCGCGCGCCAGGAAAAAACCGACACGCTGCGCATGCGTTACATCAATGAGAATTACGACGCGGCCAAGCGCCAAATGATGGGACTGCCACCTACGCCTCCGCCCGTTGATCAGGAAGCGCCAGTCAAAGAATCCAGTTACACGTTAGCTAATGCGTTGACCTCCAGCTACACATGGATTCCCGTCTTCTCGCTGATTGCTTTTGCGCTGGCGTTTGCGTTTTGCGCGAACGACAAGTTCCTGTCATGGATCCAACGCAACAGTTTCATCGTCGTCTTGTTGACGCTGATTCCTCTGGGAGTCGCGATCGTCAGTTCGAGCGCCGGCAAAGCAGTCGGCAACACTACGCCCTGGGAGCCGGCCAAAGTCCCCTTCCTCCTTGGCTTCGCCGGAATTTTGACGGCGCGCTACAAAGACCTGGCGCGCACTTACTGGGGCATCCCGCGCGCGCGCGACATCGTACCCCTCGTCGTGATGGCCGCGATTCCTTTCATTCCGTTTTTTGCGCTCAAGGACTTTGGCCAGATGTTGATTTTCAGCGGTGCGTACGCGACGTTGTATCTCGTCGCTGTGCGACGCTGGCCGCAACTTCTGGTCTTCGTCGGATCAGTCTTTCTGGTAATTTCGATTCTGGTGATCGGGGCCCTGCCGCGCGATGTCCAGGAGAAGTTTCCGCTGATTCCCACACTCGCTCGTCCGGTTCAGCATGCGCTGCCGTCGCGCATTCAACAGCGATTTCATCTCTGGCTGGACGGTTTCGATCCGCCATCCCCGGAAGAATCGTGGTGGAAGAAGGACTATGACGAGGCACTGGCGAAAGATCCGCGCCTGAAAGAGCTTGCCGGACAAAGCGAGGCGATGAAAAAGAGCGTCAATACCGACGTCTGGTTCGACAAGCTTGCTTTCCAACCGGCGCAGGCGATCTTTGGTATTGCCTCGGGAAAAACTACGGGGCGCGGTCTGGGCCTCGGTTTTCCGGAAGTTATCCCGATCGCTGATTCGGACTATGTCTATGCGGCAATCGCCGAAGAGATGGGTTTGCTGGGCGGCGCTTTGGTCGTCATGGCCGTTATCATTTTCGTGATTGCCGGGATTCGCACTTCGATTGAAGCGCGTGATATGTTTACCAAGTTATGCGCTGCCGGTCTCACCGCCTTCATGGGCATTCAAGCGTTGGTGAACATCGGCGGAATCACGCGCGCATTGCCAATGACCGGAATAACTTTGCCGTTTGTTAGTCACGGCGGCTTTAGCTTGATCACCAGTTTCGCGATGCTGGGTATGCTCATGGCTTTCTCACACCGAAACGCCCAGGATACGCGGGTTGTTACCAAGATCGCGCGACAACCTGAAACCTCTATCGCTTTGGAGGCAGTCGAATGAGCACACCGTCACCCTCAAACAAAATCGAAGTCGGATCGGTTTCGGATCGAGGCCTGAGCGAGAAGCGCCCGCTCAACGAAGACTCTTACCTCGCGGATGTTGAGCGGGGCATCTTCGTCGTCGCGGATGGAGTCGGCGGCGCCGAAGCCGGCGAAGTTGCTTCACAAACCGCGGTCGATGTTTTGGATGATGCTTTTCGCCATAAGGTCAATGACGGCGAAGACGTCGAAGATTTGATGGAGCTGGCGATTCAGCGCGCGAACAGCTCGATCCATCAAATGGCCGCGGACAATCCACGCTTCTCGATGATGGCAACTACGGTCGTCGCGCTGCACGTCGAAGGCAATCGCGCGACGATTGGGCACGTTGGCGATTCACGTCTTTATCGCGTGACCCCGGATGGAAATCTGCATCGCGAAACTGAAGATCATTCGATCGTCGAAGAAGAAGTACGCGCGGGGCGCATGACGCCTGAGCAGGCTGCGAACCATCCGAGCAAGAACGTGATTAGCCGTGCGCTGGGCGCAGAAAACTCCGTCGAAGCGGACATGAAAACCATCGAAGTCCAGGACGGCAGTGCTTTTCTACTGTGCACTGACGGCATCACGCGTCACATTCCCGACAACGAGCTGCGCGAGCTGATGTCGGGCGACGGTACGCCGGCGCAGCTTTGTGAAGAAATGAAGCGTCGCTGTTATGAACGCGGCGCGGAAGACAATCTGACTGCGGTGATCGTGCAAGTTGGAACGCCGAAATTTGAGCGGCACGCGATCGATGACGAGCCGACGGTCTCGTTCGAAACCCAACCTACTGAAGTTCCGCCGCCACCTCTGGCACTTGCCGCAACCGACAACGGAACCCGATTAACACCGCCGTCGCGGATTGCGTTTCCGGCGCCGGCGCCGGTCGAGCAAACTGCGGCAGCATCAGCTGGCGTGGCAACGAAATCGCGAGGTGGGCGTGGCGTAGTGCGCTTCTTCCTCTTTCTTCTGTTCATCGGAGCTGTCGGCGCTGCGTTTTACGGCGGCATGATCTATCAGCGTCAGCAACACTTCACGATGACGAGCGCCAACGCGCAGCCAAGCCCCTCGCCGCAGTCGACGCTCGCATCGAAGCGCGCCGCGGTAGATGCCGATCCGAAGAAATGGCTGGCCGACAACCTGCCGGCACAGCTGACGAAAGAATCGATCCCGAAGCCGACTGATTCGAAAGACCCTGAATTTCTCTATTTGTACGGCCGGGCTTTGATGCTTACCGGAGATCATCGCGGCGCCAGCGATGCGTTCGAACTTGCCGTCAACAATTTTCGTTCTGATAGTAAGAACACTTTGTCGCTGGACGCTGAAACCAAACTCGCGAATGCCGCGGCCACTTTGAAATTGAACAAGGCATCAGCAAATTCCCAATCGCAACAAACTTCAATGGCTGAAGATAAAGCGATTCGCATTCTCGATGAGACGCTCGGCCTCAAGAGCGAAGCCCCTCCTAAATAACATCACTCACCGTCGATGACTGAACTAAAGCTTCTTCAGTGCAGACTCGACAGTCGTTATGACATCGAAGACTGCCTGGGACGTGGCAGCTACGCCGAGATTTATCTGGCGCGCGATACGGCCGCGACGGACGAGCGATTTCGCAGCGTCGTCATCAAAGCGCTCAATGTGCTGCTTCAGGGTTATCAGGATCCGGAGCTCGAAGCCACCCTCATTCAAAACTTTCAAAATGAAGCCGTGGCTCTCGATCGCGTGCGTCATCCGAATATAATCAGCCGCCTGGGCCACGGAACTGCGTTCGATCTCGGTGGCACTACTTTTCATTATCTGGTGCTGGAATACCTGAGCGGTGGGGATCTCGCAAAGCTTTGTCGCGAAGAGCCATTAACGCTCGAGCGGGCCCTGAAGTATTTGCAGCAGCTTTGCGCCGGCCTCGCGCATGCGCACGCGTGTGGCGTGATTCATCGTGACATCAAGCCACAAAATCTCTTACTTACCACAGATCGCGAGACGGTGAAGATTGCGGACTTTGGAGTCGCGCGCATCGAAGCATCCGATGGCGCCATTACGCGCGTCGGTACCAATATTTATGCAGCCCCGGAGCACCACCCGCTGGTCCAGACAGCACAGCTCGACATCACGGGGTCGTTAAGCTCTTCGTCATTAACGCCGGCGGCGGACATTTATTCCCTGGCAAAGACGGCCTACACGATGATTTGTGGGGCCTCGCCGCGCGCGTTCGCGCATCTGCCGATTACGGAATTGCCGGCATCGATGTCACATCGACCCTGGGCCGGATCTCTGCTGCGCGTGTTGGAGCGCGCCACGCAGACGCGACCCGCCGATAGATATCAAACTGTGCAGGACTTTTGGGGCGACCTTAATGACGTGGCTATGCCGGTGACGCAGCCCCTGGCTGCTCGGCAAGCGCGCCAGTCCTTCAGCGCGGATCTTAAGGTCGATGAAGTATTGACCATTGCTGCTCCGCCGCGACCACGATTCGAAACTTCGCGCGAACTAAAGCAGCAAGAGGCGGCAAACGGAGGGCCGCGGCCACGGATTGTCGTACCGATTCGCGGATCTCAGCCCGGCGTACTCCTGCCGCAGTTTGCCGCGATCGAGTCGGGGCGCGTTAAAGTTCCGATCGCGCAAACTGGTTTGCCTGCGCGATCGGCAGCCGCGTCGGTCGTTGCCAAATCGCGCCGCCGCGGTCGCGACTTCGTCGTTGGCTTAGCTCTTGTGTTATGTTTCGCTGGTTTGTTGGTAGCAACTGGTGCGTACGTTCGCTCGTTGATTAAGCAACACAGCGTGCAGCAAACCACGACAACCACCGATGCAGGTCGACAGGCGGTGACGACGACCGACGTAAATCTACGCGCCGGGCCGAATGGCCAAACCGAGAAGGTAGGTTTGGCCGAGGCAGGATCGCACGTGCAAGTGATAACGATCACTCCTAATAGCAACTGGTGCGAAATCCAGGTGCTACAGCACGCGCGGCCGAAAGATCCATCGTCGGCCGATCGCGGCTGGGTAAACCGAACGTACTTAAAATTTGACTGATATACTCAATTTCGTTTAGAGCACGCACTTGTGCGTGCCGGCGGGCACAAGCGTCCGCTCTAAACAAATAACTTAGGAGTAGCAGTGGGCCTAATCGAATCAATCCGACGTTGGATCGACGGTGAAACCACCGACGACATACTTGAAGAGGCGGACGAGCATGCAAAGCCGCGCCGCGTCTGGGAAGAGTTTCTGGTAAAGATCGCGCGCGAAGTCGAAGCCTGCATGCAGCGCGAGATGTTCACGCCGCCCGGTGGTCCAACCTATATTCCGCGCGAATACATCGTCTATCTCAGCAACGACGACGACAAGGAATGGCAGGGCGACAAACGGCGCGGTCTGGAGCAGGGACTGTTTCATGTTTTGTCCGAACGCGCGCGCGAGCTGGCCGGATCGGTTCAGCTGCAAACAAAGTCGTTCGCGATCGAATTGCGCGTCGACGGCACGCTCAACAAAGGCGAGTTCCGCGTGCAACCGGTTTGGGATGAAACCGAAACGGGCCACACGATGGTCACCGCCCGTCCGGCAACTACCACGACGAGCGCGATTCCGGCTGTTACCTCCACCGAAGCAGCACCCGAACTGGACGATACCGGCGCGGGCAACACTGAAGGCGAAGTTACCATGGTGCGTCCGCGGGTCGTCGATCTCTATTCAGTGGAGCTGTGGCGCGAGGGCGTCAGGCAAACGGTCGTTAAGATCACGAAAGCTGAAATCACGATTGGTCGCGGCTCGCGAACGATCGCGGTCGATCTGCCGTTGAAAGGCGATCCGGAAATCAGTCGCGTTCACGCGGCGCTGATGTTCGATGATCAGGGTCGTTATTGGCTGACGCCAAAAGGACGAAACCCAACCTTAATTTCCGGTCGAGAGATACCGCGCGATGAACGCACCATCGTGCAGCCTGACGAGAAGATTGGAATTTGCAGCTATACGCTAAGGATTCAACCGAAGTGAGGCGATGCAGTAGCTCGATCATTAGGAACGCCAGCCGGTGTTAGCGGGGCATTAGCCCGACCGTCAGGGAGGGCTCCCTATTGACAGACAATTCACAAGAGGAGTAAGAAGTCACTGCAAGGCACGATTGTCTTGAGTTCTTTGAAATTTCCAATCAAGAAAGGATCTCAATCACAATGCTTCAATTAGAATACCGTTGTCCGGACCGCGAATGTGACTCGGTTATTAAGTCAGATCCAACACTTCGTCTCATGGATCAGATGCTGAATATCGGTGCTCGGATTCGTAATCATGTTCACTACTACAAAAGAAATCACGATAATGATCCTGTTAGGCCCGAGCAATCGCACAGAATTAGCCCGAAGAAATCAGGCGATCTTTGCAGGTGCTGGGGCATTAATTCGCAGTGTCCTAGTTGCGGAGGTAACGGAATAATTCCGTAATGGAAATCACAACTGAATAGTTCGCGCAGAAGCCCTCAGAAATGAGGGCTTCTTA
>DASWQK010000630.1:0-2647 GCA_036403735.1 Pyrinomonadaceae bacterium | reverse complement strand
CGCACCCTGGAAGTTCACGTTTACGTCATACCGGGAGCGCACCATGCTGTGGCCAAAACGATAAGCTGCCACGCTGAACTCGAGCGGCATGAACAGCTCATCCGCGCCAGCGCGGAACCATCTGTTTCCCGCATGGAGAATACTGTTGACGATCCACGGGTCACAAATACGCGGCAGGAAATCCTTTACGATAATCCATTGATAATGCCTGCGAAGGATCTTTCTCGCTTCATCGAAAGTGTGGCCCAGGGCCGCGATGGCGTTATGCGCGCGGAGGAAGGCAACGTGCAATTGCGCGACGATGAGGTTTTCGTCGTTACGTGCATCGCCGATAAGGGCGGCCCGATCAAACTGATTGTCAGCGTTAGGCGATCGGCGTGGCAAGTCATTTCTGAGATCCTTCCCTGGTACTTGCGGGCCCAGAGGCGACACCAATCCCAGCACCAAGCTGGAATACGATCGCGGCGCCGGCTTGTAATAAACGTTATCGAGATCCAAACCGGGCTTGCGTCCGTTTGCCAATTTGTTGACGATTTCGTAACGGGTGAGCGGCCGCAAATGCGGATCACTCAACATCACAACGCTGTCTGACTTTGCCTCCAGCGTGATGTCGTGATCAATAAATTGCCCGAGGTAGGTATAGGCAGACGGAATCAACGAATCCACAACCGCATTTGCCTCTGACTCGCGCATGGACATGCCTAGCTCGATCAAGGCGTTTCGCGTCTCTGGAGCTTCGGGCAACAACGCTTCGGGAAATTGCAATTGCGGAAACAGAAAATCGAATCGCGACTTATCGCCGGTGATGGCAAAAGGAAATGGAAGAGTGTTCTGACTGTTTACCTCGTCAACCTGTTCGGCCACCGACTTGAGCTTTTCCAGCGTCGGAATTACACCGTGCGAATAACGCTTTTCGTTGGAGGTTCTCATAGCAATGCATTCCTTGACCTCGTCTCAACGCTGAACCGGTCTTGAATTGCGGAGCGAGGTCGCGGACGGAGGTAAAGAAATCGTCGATCTCGGCGAGCCATCTCTTGCCAATGGCCCGCTCCTGCTTCAGGTCTTCACAAGCAAACGAACTGAACGGGGCGCACTTCTATCATAGATTTCGCTAGAAACCGAGATTTTTCTGTCGAAGCCAATCATTTTTTTTCGCACGATTCACGCCGGCTGGCACCGCAACGCAAGAAGCCGCGGGGGCTGGCGTTCTAATTCAAAGCAAACCTTCGCAAGGTCGAATCGCGGAGTGATTTTTGTGGCGCCGCCGATCTCTCCAGCGCGCGCATTGGTTTCGGATATCGAAGGGAGAAAAAGTGATGAGAACGAATGTAACTAGTTGGATGACAGGATTTGTTTTGGTGATCGCGACCGCCTGCGGCGCCTTCGCCGTCGGTTGGGGCAATCACGGTGGACCAGTGCCACCACAAAATGATGAGTATCGCCTGGAAGGACCGTTTACACAGGGCAACCTCTCGGTTTTTCTGGTCCATGGTAAAGACAAAATTAAAGGTCAAACGTTCATTACGCTGCAGGAAGCGCTGGTAACGAAGAAAGTCGTCGTGCGCGAGACGCGCGAGGTCAACGAACTATCGATCGAGAACCTCTCCAGTGAAGAAGTCTATGTGCAGTCAGGCGACATCGTAAAAGGCGGCCAGCAGGATCGAATGCTGGTAGTCGATCTAATTCTGCCGCCGCACTCCGGCAAAATTCCGATTGCCGCGTTCTGTGTCGAGAATGGACGTTGGAGTCGCAGAGGCAGTGAAGAAGTCACTACGTTCACGTCTTCGTCGAACGTCGTCGCCAGTCGCGAAGTGAAACTCGCTGCCAAGGAAAAAGGCTCGCAAGGTGAAGTGTGGGCCGAGGTTGCGGCCGCCCAGGACAAGCTCAGCGCAAACACCGGAGGCAGTGTGAGAGCGCCGTCCTCGCCGACCAGCTTCCAACTCGCTTTGGAAAATAAAGAGGTCCAGACAAGCGCGGACAGCTACATCAAGTCCCTGTCGGGGATCGTTGGGGGCAAGAACGACGTGATCGGTTACGTGTTCGCCATCAACGGCAAGATCAATAGCGCCGACATCTATGCTTCGAGCACGCTGTTCAAAAAACTTTGGCCGAAGCTTCTCCAGGCCAGCGCAATTGAAGCCGTAGCTGAGTTGCGACGCGGCGAGAAATTCGACGCGCCAAAACCGGTTGAGGTTCAGGGCTTTCTGGATGACGGATCGAAAGGCCCCGAAAAGGAAAAGGACGTTTCCAGCCGGGTGCAGATGGTCACGCGCGACTCAAAAGACAACGTCTCGTTTGATACTCGCGATCGCGCCAAGTCCGGTGCGGTGGTCCATCGGAATATCATTAAGAAGAACTGAGGCGGCAACGGGCTAAGAGCAAAGGGCCAAGAGACGAAGTAACACTCGCCTCTTGGCCCGGCTGCTATTAGGTCTTAAGAGTTCTTGAGAAATTAGTGATCTTGCGACTTAACAAATCGCAATCAGTCAACAAACCATCAATTTCCGAGGATGCAAACAAACCAAGAGACTCAAACACCAAGAGCATTGACGCATCTTCGAATAATGATCTACGCGCGATGTTTAAGAACTGCCTGAATTCTTGATTGTGAGTGCTGCCGGAACCTTCAGCAATGTTATTCGTCAAT
>DASWQK010000629.1:0-3171 GCA_036403735.1 Pyrinomonadaceae bacterium | reverse complement strand
CCGGATAAGCGAGCGACTGATCGAAACCGGCTTTCATATGATCTGCTGCCATGCCCAGGAGCGGCGCGTCTTTCTCTCCGATGTTCAACTCGTATGAAGTAGCGTTTTGGGATGTGGTCGAGCTCTCGTCCGCTGCTGCATAAGGAATCGCCGCGCTCATGGCTATGGGCTGCGTGAATTGACTGAGGCAAGCAAGGGCGAGCGCGCAGCGAATTAGTCGATTGTTGGTTCGCATGTAATTTTCACCGTGTAATAAAGTCAGAGATTCTCGGGCTGTTGCGCGCCGCTTAAAGAATCAACGCGAAGATGCGCATGACTTTTTGATCGGCCTTTCCAGAAAAGCGTCGATCAATGAATGGAATTGCTTAATAACCGCGAGGTTTGGGACGGAACTGCTGCTCGCCTGGGTCGCAGGTCCAAAGTCTCGGACCTGGGATTGTGGATTCCTTTTCGTTGATGCTGCTTGAGACGCAGCATGTGCTGAGTCTTGAGCAACCGGTGTGCCGCCGATCTGGTCGGTACTCTCAAGTGAAAGAAACTCACGGTGCTTCCCGTGGCACAGGCCGTGCGAAGCCCCTCGCACGGGTCGCGCGAACCGCGATCCTGATTGATATCTTGATTAGGACCGTGGCATCTCGCTGAGGTTGAATGCAGCAGCGAGTTCTTTTTTGCACTTCCCGCTTAAAACGGTCTGCGCTTCCTCACCAACCAATCGAGAGCTAATGTTCCCCATGTTATTGGGGATTACGAGGGGTCTTTTATGACTTACCAAAGCCACCGCAAACGGCTCAATAAAGAGGTAACGGCAACCGAGAACCAGATTGTTTTTGTCATCGATCTTGCCGGAAATTTTAAATTCGTAAATGCGGCCGCGGAAACCATTTCAGGCTATAGCCGGCAGGAAGCTTGCCGGATGAATGTAAGCCAGGTAGTAGCGCCGGAGCTGGAAGAATATGTCCGCCGACAGATCTGCGATGCGTTGCAGGGCGACTTCGGCGCCGTGTACGAGATCGAGATCATTACCAAAGATCGCCGGCGCGTTATCCTGGAAACCAGCACTCAACTGGTGATTCGCAACGGTGAGCCTTTCGAACTTCATGGCATAGCTTTCCCAGCCGTGAGGGTCACAGATGTTGAAGCGAATCTGCCGCCGCGGTGTTTAGACAAAGAGTTTGTGTCAATGCTGCTGGTCCCCGTGTTAGCATCTTTGACAAATCGCGATCGTAAGATGATAACTCTAGGCCGTTACCGTCTCTTCAAATAATGAAAGCGCTTGTAGTCGATGACGATGATCTGATCCGCAGCAACGTGGCTGAAGTCCTCAGCAACGACGGCTGGGAAGTTACGGAAGCTGAATCCGCGCCCCGCGCCCTCGAACTATTGCGAGGTTATGCGTGGTCGCTCGTGTTTTGCGATGTGCGGCTCAGCACGAAGAATGATCACGAGGGCTATGACGTGTTGCGTAGTTTCACCGAAGCCCAGCCAGAGGCCCAAATCGTCTTAATGACCGGTCACGGATCAGCGGTAGGGGCGCTGGATGCAGTTTCATCGGGCGCCTACGACTATTTGATGAAGCCTTTCGAGATCGCGGACGTGAAGCGGATCTCTCAAGCAGTGCGGCGGGGAATCGACAAACGCGCGCGCCGCGGTGTCAGCGACGAGCTGCCATCGCTGCCCGTTTACAAGTCCGATATAGACCTGGTTGGAGTCAGCGCCGCTTTCGTCGAAGTGATGAAATTAGTGGGGCGGGTAGCGTCCACCAATCTACCGGTGTTGATAACAGGAGAATCAGGTACGGGGAAGGAAATTGTGGCGCGCGCAATTCATCGCCGCAGCCCGCGTGCGGACGAGCCGTTCGTGGCGGTGAATTGCGGAGCCCTGCCGGCCGAGCTTATTGAGTCGGAACTCTTCGGTCATGTGCGTGGCTCGTTCACCGGCGCAACTACGGACCGCCGAGGATTGTGGCAAGAGGCCGATCACGGCACGGTTTTCCTGGATGAGATCACCGAAACAAGTCTGGCGTTTCAAGTGAAGCTGCTGCGAGCTTTGCAGGAAGGTGAGATTCGCCGGGTCGGCTCGAATCAAACGCAACGCGTTGATGTCCGAGTGATCGCCGCCACCAATCGAGATGCGGAAGAGGAAGTGCGGGAGGGGCGTTTTCGACAGGATCTGCTTTTCCGCCTGAACGCGGTCACGATCCATTTGCCCGCTTTACGGGAACGCCGCGACGACATTCGGCCGCTCGCCAAATATTTTGCCGAGCGCACGATGGGAATGAACGCGGCGCCGATCGGTTTTTCAAAAGAAGCAATATGGATGCTCGATAATTATGACTGGCCCGGGAACATCCGGGAGTTGGAAAACGCTGTCGTGCGCGCGACTGCACTGTGTGACCAGGTGGTTCGCCCTGAAGATTTGCCCGAGCGCGTCCGCCGTTCATTCAAGCCAGGCAGTCCGGACCTGGTTGCCGCAAGCGCGGCCGGGGATGGCAGTTCCGATGAAGCTATGTTACCGCTTGCGGAGGTCGAACGCCGCCACATCGTTCGCGTGCTCGCACGCACGGGCGGCAACAAACAAGCAGCCGCCCGCATCCTCGCGATCGATCGAACAACTCTTCAACGCAAACTCGAACGCTATGATTTGGGAAAATCTGAATCAGACGGCCACCAGAACACGGCGGTCGTCGACTGAGTATCGAAGAAGGTTTGGTGCGTGAAGTCAGAACAACTTGTTCGTGCTGTTAGGCACGAGATGTTTATAGAGCGAACCTGTCCATTATGAAAGAGAAGCTCCGAAGGAGCGCAATGTTCATTCCAACATTGCGCTCCTTCGGAGCACTATGGTTGAGGGCAATCTGACTGCTATAAATATCTCGCTCCTAACGGAGCGAAGACAAGAAGCGTTGCTTCTCAATCACTCCCGTATCTAAATTCCATCCTTCTAATCCGCGTGCCTGCGAGGAACAGCATCAGTATGCGCTCTTATGCTGCTACTGCCGCGACTTCCGGTTTGCTTTGCGCCAGTTGCCGGCGCAAGACTTCGCGCGCCAGCTCCACGATCTGCGGAGTTTCGAAGGGCTTGGCGACCACCCAATCAACCTGAGCCGCCTGCCGCTCATGAGAACCCACAGCTTCGCCCCATCCGGTAATTACGGCGACCGGGATTTTGCTG
>DASWQK010000628.1:0-1950 GCA_036403735.1 Pyrinomonadaceae bacterium | reverse complement strand
AGCGGAAACTCCAACCCCTTCGCCGAGTGGGCCGTCATCAAAGTTACCGGCACGTCAGCCTTGTACTGATCCGTATCGGCCACCAGCGCGGAATGATCGATGAAATCGCGCAGACCTTCCGCACCTTGCTCGTCATAATCGACGGCAGCGTTCACGAGTTCCTGAAGATTTTCGAGCCGCCCTTCGGCTTCATCACTGTTTTCCGACTTCAGAGCATTTTCATAACCTGTGTCGAGGATCGCCGCTTTCACCAGGTCAGAAACAGGTGATGCCGATTCAATTCGTGATTCAGATTCTTCTTCAGTACCGGCTCCGCCGGGATTCGTGGAGAGGATTTCCTCTACCTTAACTGCCAACTGGTTAACGATGCGTTGAAAGTTTGCGAGCGCCGCGATCGCGCGCGCAGACAGTCGCCGCTCGTCCGCTATCAAGTCGGAAATCGCGTCCCAATGTGAAATGCCAAGTTCGCGGGTTCGATTTTCGATCTCGTCGAGCGTCATCTTGCCGATGCCGCGCGGCGGTGTGTTGATGACCCGCTGTAAAGCGATCGAGTCATGCGGGTTCATCGCCAGCTTCAAGTAAGCAATGATGTCGCGTACTTCCATGCGTTCATAAAAAGAGAAGCCGCCGACGATGTTGTAAGCCAGACCCGCGCGGCGCATCGCTTCTTCGAACACGCGTGATTGTGAGTTAGTGCGATAAAGAACCGCCGCCCGCAGATCAGGGTCCCTGCGCAGATGCTCCTGGATCTTTCCGGCAACGAACCGGCTTTCGGATTCCGCATCCAGCGCCTGATAGTAACGAATCTTTTCGCCGGCTGGATTCTGTGTCCACAGCGCTTTCTCTTTGCGCTCAACATTGTGCTTGATGACGCCACTGGCGAGGTCGAGAATGTTCTGCGTCGAACGATAATTCTCTTCCAGCCGGATCACCTTGGCCGAAGGAAAATGTTCCTCAAACTTGAGAATGTTGGTAATGTCCGCGCCGCGCCAGCGGTAGATTGACTGATCGGGATCGCCGACGACGCAGATGTTCTGCTGCTTCTCAGTCAGCAGTCGGATCAATCCAAATTGCAACTGGTTTGTGTCCTGATACTCATCAACCAGCAAGTAGCGAAAGCGTTCGTTGTAGCGGTCCCGCACCTCCGCAACGTCACGCAAAAGGCGAACGGTCTTGATCAGCAGGTCGTCGAAATCGAGCGCATTGTTTTTGTGCAGTCGCTCTTCGTAAAGCTGAAACACCCGGGCAATTGAGGCGCGACGTTCGTCGACGAAATGAGCTTGCGCCGCGAAGCTCTCAGCGTCCTGCCCGCGATTTTTGGCTGAACTGATCGCCGATTGCACCGACCGGGGCGTCAGCTGTTTATCGTCCATCCCCAAATCGCGAATGGAGTTTCGGGTCAGTCGCACGGTGTCGTCTTGATCGTAAATCGTGAACGATCGGGTGTAGCCGGCGTTCAAAGTTTCAATATCGCGTCGCAAGATCCGCACGCACAAACCGTGAAAGGTCGCGATGAGCGGCGCGCTCCCAATCTCCAGACCCTCGATCAGCCGGGTCACCCGTTTGCGCATTTCTTCCGCGGCTTTGTTGGTAAAGGTCACCGCCAGAATGTTGCGCGGCCACATGCCGCGCTCAGCGATAAGATAGGCGATGCGATGGGCGATGACGCGCGTTTTGCCTGAGCCCGCGCCGGCCAGAATCAACAAAGGACCATCGCCGGTCGTGACTGCTTCGCGTTGCTGTGGATTGAGTTGCGAGAGAAAGTCAGTCATGAAAATGTTTATATCGACATTTAAGCACACGGATCAATTCGCGCAAACTCTTCGCTTAGCTTGGCGGTGTCTTTATTCTGACTTTGCGCATCTTTGCGCCTTGGCGTCTTTGCGCGAGCTTGCAAACTGCCGGGCGGAAGACTTCGGTCTGCCGCGCCTGCTAAGTTCGCTGGCTCAG
>DASWQK010000627.1:0-8342 GCA_036403735.1 Pyrinomonadaceae bacterium | reverse complement strand
CGAGCGCCATCCGATCTAGATCCGAATCCTCTTCAGCCTGGACCAGCCTGGTTTGCCGTCGATGCTGATCGATAGCGAGCTGTCCGACGACGGCGCGCAGCCATCCACCCAGCGACCCGACTCCTGAATAGTAGCCAAGCTTTCCGGCGGGCTTTCCTTCCTCACGGGTCTTCAGACCATGAAGCTCTGCCCAGATAGATTGGGCGACATCGTCGGCCATCGCCTCGTTCGAGCTGGCCGCGCGCGCGGCTGAGCGAACGGTCGCGCCGTAACCCTCAAACAGATCGTTCCACGCGTGTTCATCCGCCCGCTCGCACGCAATAACGAGACAAAGATCATCGGCGTGCAGAGTATCAACGAAGTTGTCGATCGTTCGCACATCCGCTGAAGGATCGTGTTTGAAAATGTACTTCTCAATGGCGGTCCGTAACCGGGCACTCAAAATCTGCGCGTCGAGCGAACGTGAATTCGCGGCGCGCGCGAGCACGCGGCGGGCGCCAGCGAGCACTAAATCGTCAATCTGTTTCGGGCTGAGACTCAATAGAAAATCAACTCACCAACTTCCTGCGTATGCTAACACGATCCCACCAGGGGGAACGCGCCTGTTTCGCGCTCTCCACCACGGGGTTTGATGAAGCATTTGGGCTCGTGGCTGCATCGAATTGGCACAAATCGACAATCGGCCAACTAGAAATTAGAATTCTGGTTGTGCTTCGCGTCACAGAAATCTTTCGCTCAATTCAGGGAGAATCAACGCAGGCAGGGCGTCCGTGCACGTTTGTTCGTCTGACGGGCTGTCCCATGCGCTGTAGCTGGTGTGACAGCGAATACACCTTCACCGGCGGCGACCATTTCACCATCGACTCGATTGTCGAACGCGTGCGCGATCTCGGTTGTCAGCTCGTAGAGGTCACCGGCGGTGAGCCGCTCGCACAACGCCAATCTCTTGATCTGATTAGGCGTTTGTGCGACGACAACCATGAAGTTCTGATCGAGACGGGCGGCTATGTTTCTACGGAGGAAGTTGACTCGCGCGCAAAGATAATCCTGGACGTTAAGTGTCCGGCGTCCGGAGAAGCCGAGCGGAATCATTGGCCAAACCTGAATCGGCTTCGCCCGGATAAGGACGAGGTAAAATTTGTGATTGCCGGCGCGCAGGATTGGGAATTCGCGAAACGAATTATTGAGGATTATCAGCTTGAGAGTCGCACAAAAGCGATTCTCATTTCGCCGGCATGGGATCAAATCGATCTGCAAGAACTCGCGAATTGGATCGTTCAGAGTGGCTTGGAGGTGCGCATGCAGTTGCAGTTGCACAAATACATCTGGGGACCCGATGTGCATGGCGTGTGAACAGACCAAAAATTATCTAACATTTGTCATTTGGGATTTGTCATTTAGCCATTTGATGGTGGCCGGGCCAGATCGTTAACAAATGAGAAATGTCCAATCACAAATTGAAAATGAATGGGCGGCTCAACTGACATCATTGATACGTCGGAAGTAGAATCGGATTCATCCTTCATCCGTCACACTTCGTCCCTGGCCATCTGTCTTGTCTCTGGCGGGATGGATTCTTGTGTTACAGCGGCAATCGCGCGCGCGGAAAACGATGAATTAGGGTTCCTGCACATGTCGTATGGTCAGCGAACTGAAGCGCGAGAGCAACGGGCCTTTTCGGATCTTGCTGACCATTTTGGGGTCAGCAAGCGGCTGGTCGCGTCAATCGAGTACTTGAAACTTATCGGCGGATCGTCCTTGACGGACGAACGAATTCAGGTCGCCGAAGCAAATCTCGCTGCGCGCGAAGTTCCTACCAGCTATGTGCCTTTTCGCAATTCTCATTTGCTGGCAATCGCGACCAGTTGGGCCGAGGTCACCGGCGCAGGCAGCATATATATAGGAGCAGTTGCCGAAGATTCGTCGGGATATCCTGATTGTCGCCCCGAGTTTTACGAGGCTTTTCAGAGGGCGATCGACGCCGGCACGAAGCCCGACACGCACATTGAAATTCGCACCCCCATAATTAATATGCGCAAATCAGAGATCATTAAGCGCGGTTTGGAATTAGCAGCTCCCCTGGAATTGACCTGGTCGTGTTACGTTTCAGAGGACGTTGCTTGCGGACGTTGCGATTCGTGCGCGCTGCGATTGCGGGCCTTCGCTGATGCCGGTCTTCCGGATCCGATTCGCTATGCTTGACACCGATGCGCGCGCTGATTAATTTAAAGCCGGTTCAGTGGCACAACTTACGATTACCACCCGGCATCTTACAATTGGCCAACGAGTGCCCAGACTCTGTGGAGGAAACACCATGCGTCGTTCTTATCTATTAAACCTGATTACCCTGGCAATAGTTTTGCTCTTCGCCGCAGTTACGGCTTCAGCGCAGACCGAACAGATGCGCGGCACCGTCAAGATGGTCGGCGCCGACGGGCAACAAACGGCGGTGGCGGGAGCGACGGTCGATGTTTACCGCACGGACATGAAAGCCGACTACCACACCAAGTCCGATAAGAAAGGCGAGTGGGTTTTCGCAGGTCTTCCCTTAGTCGGCACGTACACTTTGAGCATAAGCGCGCCGGGCGCATCGCCCATGACCAAATCCGGCGTCAAAGCTCGCCGCGACACGCCTATTGATGCAGTGCTCGGACCGGGCGACGGCAAGAAACTTACCGAAGCAGAAGCGCTGGCCGCGTCGAAGGGTGAAGCTACGGCCAGCAAGGGTAGTGGCGACGCGAGTGCGTCCGACAAAGCGAACGCCGAAGTGATAAAGAAGAAGAATGAGGAGATCGCGGCGACAAACAACAAGATCGAAAACTCAAACAAAGTTATTGCTGATTCTTTTAAGGCTGGAAATACAGCGCTACTGGCCGCCAATGAAGCCGATCGCGCTAACAAACACGATGAAGCAATGAAGCTTTATGGCGACGCTATCCAACAATACGACACCGGCGTGGCTGCCGATCCCGAACATCCGGGAATTGCTTCGCTGCTGACAAATAAATCTGCGGCGCTGCGATCGCGTGCTGTCGATAAATATAACAGCGCGATTCAATCCAAGGACGAAGCGGCCAGGACAGCCGGCATCGAAGCGGCAAAGGCTGATTTCTCTGCGGCTGCTGAAGCCGCCAATCGCGCCGTCGAGCTGATCAAGAAGACTCCGGCAGCAACCGATCCAGCCGAACAGAAACAACAAGCCACCAACAAGTACTTCGCGCTTAACGCGCGCGCCGAATCGATGCGCTTGTTTGTCATTAAGGTGGATTCAACGAAGGCCGCCGATGCGACTGCGGCTTATGAGGAATATGCGGCCGTCGAAACGGATCCAGCCAAGAAATTGAAAGCCCAAAAAGATTTCGCTCAAATGCTTTTTGAAACCGCCGGCGACCAGGCTGGTTATGAACGAGCGATAGCTGAGTACCAGAAGATTATTGAGAAGGCCCCTGACGATCCTGATTCGCTTTTGAGAATTGGGCAGGCAATGTTCAATATTGGCGCGCTCAATAATAATGACAAGGCCAAGTATCAAGAGGCTTCGAATTACTTGCAGCGATATGTGGACAAAGCTCCAGAGAGCCAACTGAGAACCGAAGCCAAAGAGTTAATCGATACAATGAAGCAGCAGGCGAACGTCACACCTGAAAAGATTAAGCCCACGCCGCCGCCGAAAAAGCGTCCATAAGTCTGGTTCAAGTGGATAGGTTTAGAGGCGGGCTGCGGCCCGCCTTTTTATTTATCAATGAAAATCATGCGAGCCAAGGCTTTCAACTTTCATTTGCAAAGGCTCTATGCGTTTTGCTTTGACTGAAACAACATTGTCCTGATGTTGTAAAGCTCCTTCGATTAACAGAAACGGAAATTCAACCAGTGCGATTCTATTAGTTTCAAAGATTTGCGGATTGACGATGATGTTGGCGATCCCGGTTTCGTCTTCGAGACTTAAAAACACAAAGCCCTTCGCTGTGCCCGGCCGCTGGCGCACGATTACCCAACCCGCAACTTTAACTGGAACTCCGTTGCGCAGGCTCTTCAAATCACCTGCGCGCGTAACATTCAGCGTCTCGAGCCAGGCGCGCTGATGCGCCATCGGATGCCGGCCAATTGTGATTCCGGTGCCGCGCAAATCTGCATTCAATCGCTCATTCAAGGTCATCGGCAGAAGTGGCGAGCCACCGGCCTCTTCGAGCTTTTCATACAAAGGTCCCGGATCGCGCGCCACTCGCTCAACCTGCCAGAGAGCATCGCGACGATGCGGGTGAAGGTGGTTGGGTGCGGGTTGTAGCACATTGGGTGCAAGATTGATTTTCTCTTCTACACCCTTCCCCCTATACCCTACCCCCTGTTTTATGAAATTCAACGCGCCTACCGCGGCTAACTTTCGCAACTCGTCTTTTCTTAACTCTGGTACGCGATGATGCAAATCATCGAGACTGGAAAACAGTTTTTCTGAGCGTGCCCGCACGATTGCCCGGCCCGCTTCTTCACGCAGACCTTTTACGCAGAGAAGGCCGAGCCGAAGTACGGGCCGATAAATTTCAGCAGCACAGCCGCAGAGCGGCGGAATGTTTATAGAACCAGAAGTTAGAAGTAAACCCGAAGCTCCGTAGGAGCAAAATTCTTTCGCCCCTGAAGGGGCTCCGAGAAATTTATCATTCCTATTGTCTATAAATATTTCGTCCCTACGGGACTGCGACGGCCGTTGACCAGCGATCTCGATCTTTTGATCGGGAGCGGCTAAATTCTGATCTCTGATCTCTGACCTCAGACCACTGCTTTTCTGACTCCTGACTTCTGACTCCTGACTTCTGTCTTTCTGTCCACTGCACACTGCACACTGCTTACCGCCTTCCATCGTGCACTCCCAATTCGATCGCGTCACATCAACCGGCAGAACCTTCAATCCATGACGCTGCGCATCCTTAATGATCGTGAATGGTTGATAGAAACCCATCGGCTGATTATTCAGCGTCGCCGCCGTGAACGCCGCCAGGTAATGACATTTAAGATAAGCGCTGGCATAAGCGATCAAAGCAAAGCTGGCTGCGTGCGATTCGGGAAAGCCATACAGCGCGAATGAAGCGATTTGCTCAACGATCTCATCCTGCGTCCGGTCCGTAATTCCCTTCTTCGTCATCCCCCGCCGTAGCTTTATTTCGATCTCCTTCATTCTCTGTTCTGATCGTTTGAAGCCCATCGCGCGCCGCAACTCTTCTGCTTCACCGCCGCTAAATCCGGCGCAGGTCATCGCCATCTTCAGCAGTTGCTCCTGAAACAGAGGCACGCCGAGTGTTCGCTTCAACACCGGCTCCAAATCCGGATGCGCGTACTTCACCGGGGCGCGTCCCAGGCGTCGCTCTAAATAAGGATTCACCATGTTGCCGACGATTGGGCCGGGACGAATGATCGCAACCTGCACGACAATGTCGTAAAACTTTTGCGGCCGCAGACGCGGGAGACAAGACATCTGCGCGCGACTTTCAATCTGGAACATGCCGATCGTGTCGGCTTGTTGCAGTGATTCATAGACGGCCGTGTCGTCCGGTGGTAAGTGAGCGAGATCGACTTCTTCCTGGTAATCATCGCGAATAATTTGAATCGTTTCTTCCAGCACCGCCATCATGCCAAGGCCCAGCAGATCGACTTTGATGATTCCTAAATCAGCGCAATCTTCTTTGTCCCATTGCACCACGACGCGACCGGGCATCGCCGCCGGCTCGAGCGGGACCACCGAATCAAGCTGTCCCTGGCAAATCACCATACCGCCGGAATGCTGTCCCAGGTGACGCGGCAAATCCTGCACGGCCTGGTAAAGCTGAAAGAATTTCCTGATGCGTCGATCATGCAAATCGAGTCCCGCATCTTTGAATTGACGTGCGGTCGTGTCCTTCGGATCTTTCCACTCCCACGTGTGGACCAGGCCCGACAAACGTCCCAGCGTTTCGTCATCAAAGCCCAGCACCTTGCCAACTTCGCGCGCAGCCGATCGCCCGCGATAAGTAATCACGTTCGCAGTCATCGCGGCGCCCAATTTTCCATAACGTTCGTAGACATATTGAATCGCGCGCTCGCGCTGATCGCCGCTGGGCAGATCCAGATCGATGTCCGGCCATTCGCCGCGCTCTTCCGAAAGAAAACGTTCGAACAAGAGTTCCATGCCGACCGGATCGACTGCGGTAATGCCCAGGCTGTAACAGACCGCGCTGTTCGCCGCCGAGCCACGGCCCTGAATTAAAATGCCGTTGCGCTTGCAGAACTCGACGATGTCCCAAACGATTAGAAAGTAGCCTTCCAGTTTCAGTTTCTCGACCAACTTCAGTTCATGCTCAAGCTGTTTTTCCGCGCGCGCGAACGCGCCATTACGGCCATAACGCACCAACGCGCCTTCGTAAGTTCGCTGGCGCAAAAATGAAGTCATCGTCTCACCCGGCGGCACCGGGTACTTTGGAAATTCGTAGCCGAGATCCTTCAGCGTGAATTCGAGCCGCGCTGAGAGCTCGAGCGTGTTCGCGGTCGCTTCCGGTAAATCAGCAAACAACTCGGCCATCTCTTTCGGCGACTTCACAAACGTTTCGGAATTGATCGATAGCAGACGGCCAGCGGTTTCCAGACGAACATGATTGCGGATGCAGGTGAACACATCGGCAACCTGTCGTTGCGCGCGCGTCGCGTAACAAACGCCATTCGTGGCTAACAACGGGAGTTTCAAACGCCGCGCAATCTCGATGACCGCATGATTGCGCGCTTCTTCCGCGCGATTAAAATGACGTTGCAACTCAGCATAAACATTTTCTTTGCCAAAAATATCGATGAGCCATTCAGTCGTTTTTAGTGCTTCTCTGCCTCCTCTGTGATTAAGGTCATTCGCAATCGGCCCGTCGTTATCACCAGTCAGGCAAACCAAACCTTCTGCATGTTCAGCCAATTCATCCGGCGTCACCACGCATTCTCCCGGCTTTGCATGTTTGGGCACGCGCAACTTCATCAAGGTGATCAGCCGGCAGAGATTTTGATAGCCCGTGCGATTACGGACGAGCAGCGGAAGCGTGACTACGGAATTTGGAATCTGAAATTTGAAATTTGAAATTTGAAATTCCGGGTTTTGTCTTCGCGGTTGAAATTTTGAACCTGGGACCTGAGACTTGAAACTCGAGACTGTGATTTCCGCTCCAATATGCGCTTTAACCTTCAGCTTCTTCCCCGCCAAATGAAATCGCGCGGCGCCATATAAACCGTCCTTATCAAGTAACGCCATCGCGGGCATCTTTAACTCCGCGCACACCGTGATTAATTCTTCCGGTGTCGCCGCGCCGCGAAGAAAACTGAATGCGGAACGCGCATGAAGTTCTACATAAGCGGGCCGTGAGCGGTGAGCAGTGAGCAGTTGCATTCCTGGTTGTGATTCATTTTTGATATCAGTGTGCATTTCTTCGACTACTGACTTTCAGTCATAAATTCCGGCTACGAACCATTGCTCACTGGACAAATCTCGATAAATCCGGCAAAGCACTTCCTGTTCTGGCGACGTCGGATCGACTACTGCGACATCCCATTCATCTCTGGCCCATACATCGGCCCGCCACCAATCACCGGACGCGTGCCATGGACCGGAAGCACAAACGATTTTGCCGCTCACTCTGCGTGACGAGTCTGCACGCGCGCTAATGCGCGTTGGTTGTCCACGCGTGGTTTGCACGTCTGCGTGCCACGGCGGGCGAAAAATCCTGAAGCCCAGTAGGCATTTGCGATTTCCGATTTCCGATTTCCGATCTGAAATCCTTTTTCTATTCGCGCTGACGATCGTGAAACGCTTCACCCTAAACGCATCAGGCCGGTGCGTATCCAAAAGCTCCGGCGAGCCGACGTTCTCTGGTCCAACCAATTTCGCCAGTCGCGCTAAAGTGATTTCAAGCTTCTCGGGTTCCGGCGCCAACGGGATAAACAATCCTGTTTGCGACGCCCGAGGCTTCACCGGTTCGGCCCTGATCGCAACCTTGATGATTGGAGCCACCGGTGGATGTGCTTCAATATCGAAAAGCAGCAAACGCAAAAGGGTCTTTGAATCACGCATCGGAACCGGCAGGGTAATGGTGCGCTCGTGTGCGCACTCGGTACGCACGCCTCCGGCGGGCTGCGTCCGATTGCCCGCCAGAGGCGTGCGTACCGGTTCTGTGATCAGTCGCAGCCGCAGTTCATTTGTCGCCACCGTATACTCATTCAGATTCGCGCAAAGCTGATTCAGCAAACGCGACAGAATGAACGACAGTGGCTCGAGCTCGGTGACCGGATGTTCTAACTCGAGCGATTGTTCAAAACCGACAGGCGGGCGAACTAAGTTAAGT
>DASWQK010000626.1:0-2396 GCA_036403735.1 Pyrinomonadaceae bacterium | reverse complement strand
GTGGCAAAGCCATTGGCTCAGGAGATCGTACGGACCTTACAACTTGTCATTGACCGTCACGCCATAGCCGATTACAATTCGTTCGACTTGGTGATTGTGCGAAGCAAGTGATTAATCAAACAAAATCCATCGCGAAGCTTCTGACTCTGATTGCGTTGCTATGCAGTTGCAGCGCGATCGCTTCAGCGCAACAGCGGCCGTTAATCACGGAAGATGTCGACATCATTCCGCCGGGATCGTTTCGCATCGGAGCCGGTGTCGACTTTGTTCAGCGCGCGCGCTATCCGGTTTCAGGGCTGAATGGCGATCTGACGCGCGCCGGAGTTATCAGTTTTACTATCGGCCTGGCGCCTAACGTCGAAGTACAGGTCGAAGGCGTCGCCCAGAATTTTCTCTCGATCAATTCGCGGGGCGTCAGTACGATTCCGCTGAACTTTGCGGCCGGGACAAACTCCACGCGCGACACTGGCGACTTCTTCCTTTGGACCAAGATTAAGTTGCGGAATGAAACGGCCAATTTGCCGTCGGTTGGATTTCGTTTCGGCGTGCAATTGCCGAACTCGAACCAGGCGACCGGAATCGGATTGAATCAGACGAACGCGTATGGCCAGGTTCTGCTGGGCAAAAAATTCGGTCACAACGCGCGCGTGAATACGTTCGGAAACTTAGGCGTAGCAATTATCGGGGTGCCCACACAAAACTTTGCGCAAAACGATGTGCTGACCTATGGACTGGGCGGCATCGTGCGGCTCGACGAAATGTTTAGCCTGGTCGGCGAAGTGAACGGGCGCGCCAACACGCGGCCGGGAACTGGTCCGCTGGGAACCGAATCTCAAGGTGAAGCACGTCTCGGCATGCAGGTGCGCGCCAGCGGTCTGCGTTTTGACTTTGCCGGCATCAAGGGTTTGACTAAGTTCAGTCCGCGCTCAGGAGTAACGGTTGGCGTTACCTACGACACTCCTTCCATTTTCAAGCCAGCCAAATAGAGACAACAGTTAGTTCAGAGTTCAACCTTTAGGTTGTTATCTTTGCTTGACACAAGCTAAAGCTTGAACTCTAAACTGGGCTGCCATGTTTGACTGGATGCAGGTCGTCTTGCGGCGGCTTGGTTTTTTTATCGCTCATGTTCCGATTTACGTCGCCGGCCCGGTAATGATTCTGGTCGGCGCGCTTGATTCGTCGCTGCTGTCGCTGCCAGAGATAAATGATTACCTGGTCATTGCCCGATGCTTCACACATCCGCGCGCCGTCGTCTTTTTTCCGTTGTTTGCGTCGACCGGATCGATGCTGGGATGTTTACTGCTCTACACGATCTTGCAACGTGGCGGCCTGGCGGTTTTGCATCGGCGGTTCAAGCTGGAGCACATACAGCGAGTCGAACGCGCGTATGCTCGATTTGGAATCCTCGCATTAGCAATTCCGGCGCTGTTGCCGCCGCCGATGCCGTTCAAGATCTTCGTGGCCACGGCCGGTGCTTTGCAATTTCCGCGACGGAAATTCTTAATAACGATTCTGATCGCGCGATCGGTCAGGTATTACACCGAAGGCATACTCGCGGTTTATTACGGACGACGAGTGCTGGTGTTTCTGCAGGACAACGGTTTGATGATCGTCACCGCGGTCTTCGCCCTTTGCCTTGCCGCTTTAGCAATCTATCTTTTGTCGAACAAGGGACGCGCCGCAGTTAAATCGGCGAAGGAGTGATTGCTCTAACTGTGTTGCTGGCATCGTGGCAGTAGCCCGACCGTAAGGGAGGGCGTCCATTCGCAAGGTTTACGCCCTCCCTTACGGTCGGGCTACTGACCCGCTTTGAATAATATCGAAAGGTTAATCAACTCAATTGAAATCTATAATTCATAAGATCACCGGCGGTCTCGGCAAACTTTCGCACTGGTTACTTTCATTCGGGCCGTTTGGTTTGTTCGCGATTGCTTTTCTTGATTCACTCATGATTCCAATGCCGGGCGGCGTCGATGCGATGCTCCTGTTATTGGCAACGGAGCGGCCGTCCTGGGTGTTGATTTATGTGGCCGCGGCGACAATTGGATCGACGGCGGGCTGTGTCGGTCTGTACAAAATTTCTGAGAAGGCCGGTCATCGAGCGCTGGCGAAATTTTCAGAATCGAAGCAAAAGCGCGTGAAGGATTTGATCGATCGCTATGACGTGCTTTCGGTCCTGGTCGCTTCCTTATTGCCGCCGCCATTTCCGTTCAAGCTCTTTGTTGTTTCAGCCGGCGTATTTCGATTGCATCTGTTGCGCTTTACCATCGCGATCGCGGTGGGGCGTACATTTCGTTATTTGCTCGAGGGCTATCTGGCAGCGCGTTATGGCGAACACGCGAAAGAAATTCTTTCGCACTACTATCCCTCGATTGGAATCGGCCTGGCAGTTGTGA
>DASWQK010000625.1:0-6007 GCA_036403735.1 Pyrinomonadaceae bacterium | reverse complement strand
CGCTGATTCTGCGCGGGCCCAGGAGCTTTGCAGTCTGGCGCGCGAAGTGCTGCATCAAGTCGAGCACCGGCGTCAGTTCCAGAGAGATTGCCTCTGCCACCGGCTTGCCGGTTTCCATTGAGATGAGAAAAGCGATCTCTTCCAACTCTTTGAGGATGACGTTGCGGGCGGCCATGATCAGGCGACCACGCTCGCTGTAGGGTCGCGCGGCCCAGGCAGTTTGCGCCGCGCGGGCGCGGCCGACGGCGCGCGCTACTTCTTCCGGCATCACCAACGGTGCGCGGCCGATCTCTTCGCCGGTCGCCGGATCGTGACAAATGATTTCAGCGCCGGGCGATTTGGCAGGAATGCTCTGGGCCATGTCGAGATTATCACCTAGAATCAACGAGCATTGAAAGCAGAATCTCTGTGCGACTCTGCGAGTCCTTCTGCTTCCTCTGCGGTTTATGACCTTCGAATCGAGCGATCGCAACCGCAGAGGGCCGCGGAGGTTTTCGCAGAGGAACGCAGAGTCAGTTACAATACGACTCCAATTTCCAACACCGAGGAGAAGCAAATGCTCAAGTCGCAACTTGTGGAATTCATGCGCCGCATCGATAAGAATTCGGTCGCAATCATACCCGCCGCGCGCGAAGCCGTGCGCTCGCACGACACGAATTATCGCTATCGCCAGAACTCGGATTTCTTTTACCTGACTGGATTCGAAGAGCCCGACGCCATCGCAGTCATCACTCCTTCACAAGAAAAGAAATTCACGCTGTTCGTGCGGCCGCGCGATCTGGAGCAGGAGATTTGGAACGGATATCGTGCGGGCGTCGAAGGCGCCGTTGCGGATTACAGCGCTGACGAAGCGTTCCCGATAAATGAATTCGACGAAAAGTTATCGGAGATTCTCGATGGGCCATCGGTGCTCTACTACGCGTTCGGCCACAGCACGCCGGAGATGGACCAGAAGATCATTCGCCAGCTTACCTCGATGCGCGAAACCAATCGCAAGCCGCTCGAGCCGCCGGCAACCATCGTCGATCCAACTACGATCTTGCATGAAATGCGGGTGCTAAAGAACGCCGAAGAAGTCGAGATCATGCAGCGCGCGGCCGACATTGCCGCCGAAGCCCACGTAGAAGCGATGAAGTCAGTGCGTCCGGGAATGATGGAATACGAAGTCGAAGCGATGCTCGAAGCGTACTTTCGCAAACATGGAGCGTCGGGATCTTCGTACACGTCGATTGTCGGCGCCGGCGGGAACGCGACCGTCTTGCACTACATCAGCAATCAGGACCAGTTGCGCGACGGCGATTTGCTGCTGGTCGATGCGGGGGCGGAATACAAAGGCTATGCGTCAGATATTACCCGCACGTTTCCCATCAACGGAAAGTTCAGTCCGGCCCAACGCGATATTTACGATCTGGTTTTGAAATGCCAAATGTCGTGCATCGATATGGTTTCTCCCGGCGTGCGGCTGGAGGACTTGAAAACTCATTCGATCGAAATTCTGACCGAAGGCATGGTCGAGCTCGGGCTGCTCAAAGGAGATCCGAAAAAGTTGATCGAAGAGAAGAAGTACATGCAGTTCTACATGCACAACCTCGGTCACTATCTGGGAATCGATGTGCACGACGCCGGCCGTTACTACTTCAACGGCGAATCGCGACCTGCTGAGGTGGGCATGGTAATGACGATCGAGCCGGGTCTGTACATCTCGCCCGATACCAGCCGCATTCCTGACGGCTTCAACAAAGAGATCCCGGAAAAATATCTCGGCATCGGCGTGCGCATCGAAGACGACGTGCTGGTAACTGAGAAAGGCGCGCGCGTGCTGACGCACAAAGTGCCGAAGGACAGGGAAGAGATTGAAGCGTTGATGAAGAAGTGATGGCGAGAGGAGTTTCACAAATGCCGATGGAACCGCCGAGGACGATCGAAGAGCTATTCGAAAGAAAGCGGATAGCGAAAGAGGAAAGAAGTCGGCGGCTGGCGAAGCTTCCAATTGAGAAGAAACTCGAAATCGTTGAGGAATTCAGAGACATATTGAACCGCGCATTGCGAGAGGATGATCAGAGACGTGCTTCGCAAGCTCAGCCACTAGCCAATAAAGATTAGCGGTTTCGCGGACGAAATGAGGTTTAGCTTTCGCGCGAGTTCAAAATATTGATTGAGACCCTTCTGCATCTCCTCATCAACACGAAACGCGATGTTTTCCGTCAGGTAAGTTCTGATTTCTTCTCGACCTGGTCCGACCACAGTTTCATTTTCAGCGGCGATGTCGTCGAGGTGGTCCAATCCTTCATCGCGCGCCGCCGCAAAATCGATCGCGCGCACTTTTTCAACGCGGTCGCTTCGCACCATCCACATCGCGAACACAAATCCGCAGCCGGTAAATTCATGCCACAGGGTGGCTAGATCGAAGACCCGAAATTGATCGCGGGGAATTTTCATCGCTGGATCGCCGATGACGAGCGCCGCGTCGGCAGCCGCCAGCATCGCTTTCAGATCGGGAGCCGCACTGATCCACTCCGGCTCGAATCCGAGAAACTCGCGAAAGATGATCTGCACCAGCGCGACCGACGTGCGGGATGATTCATCGAGCGCGACCCGCTCGACTTTCTTCAAATTATTCCGCCGCGCGACGAGCACCACACTGCGGACCGCGCTTTTCGATCCAACGCAGACGTCACGAACGAGCAGGACCTCCGGCATCCGCTGATACTCGATCACCGGGACCAGCGCCGCATCGACCTCACCGCGCTCGAGCATCTCAGCGCAGCGCGCCGGCGCCGTGTCGGTGAAAAGTTCGACCGCGTCGCGCTGAGAGCCATGAAGAAAACTCCAGATGAGTGGGGCTGTGTTCAGATAACTCGAAGCCGCGATGCGTGGACGATTGGTATTCGTTGACATGCGTCGTTAAGCCTTGCGGAACAACTGTAATGCAGTCAGTACCGAGAGCGGTAGCGACCGGGTGATAACTCAGGCATCTGGATCGTTGAATCAACAGCGACCCCGTCGCTATCGCTCTGGGTACTGACCTCGTCGACAACCAAAGACTTTGCCCGTTACGCTTTTGAGTTTATATTGTCGAGACTCAATGAAAATCTACGACATCACCGTGCCGATACGATCGGCGATGCCTGTTTACGAAGGCGACCCGGGTGTGAAGATCGATCCCTGGTCTGCGTTCGCCAAAGGCGACTCTTCAAACGTTTCGATCTTGAATTTCGGAGCGCACACCGGAACGCACGTTGATGCGCCGGCGCACTTCATCGAAGGAGCACGCCGGATCGATGCCTTGTCGCTCGACGTGTTAATCGGGCGGGCACGAGTGCTGCGCGTGCCTGATGACGTCAGTGAAATCGACCCGAAATTCATCAACCGCTGCGATCTTGGCGGCATAGAGCGCATGCTTTTTCACACGCGCAACTCAACTTTCTGGAACGAAGGATTTCGCAAAGACTTCACGCATCTCTTGCCCGAAGCCGCGCAGTTGCTGGTCGATCAAGGAATCAAGCTGGTGGGGATTGACTATCTTTCAATCGAGAAGTTCCACTCCGGACATCATCGTACGCATCTGACTTTGCTCTCTAACAACGTAGTCATCGTCGAGGGCTTGAATCTTTCTGAAGTGCCAGAGGGCGATTACGAGTTAATCTGTTTGCCGCTCAAGATAGCTGAAGGCGCCGGAGACGGAGCCCCAGCGCGGGCCGTTTTGCGAAGTATCTCAGATAGCGTTTAGCAGCGGGCTACCGCCCGCTGGGTCGGACAGTAGCTCGACTCTAAACTAAGTTGAAGGTTGTGAATGAAGACGACACGCGCGAAACCAACCCCCGATCCGAAATATCGCGAGCGCGTTTACAAAATCGTGCGGCGCATACCGCGCGGGCTGGTGATGACTTACGGGCAGATTGCCTACATGCTGGGCGAGGGTTACACGCCGCGCACGGTTGGCTTCGTCATGCACGGCGCGGATGAAAGCAACACGCCCTGGCACCGCGTCATCAACTCGCAAGGCAAGGTTTCGACGGGGCGCATTGTACTGCCCGCCGACAGACAGCAGCGCCTGCTCGAGCGCGAGGGCGTAAAGTTTGACGAACGCGGCCGTTGTGATCTGGAGAAGTTTCTGTGGAAGCCGCGACGCCGAACATCGTCCAAACGTGAAGATGCAAAAGCTCGCGCGGCACTCTACGGTAGATGAATCGTGTTCGGAGTTCCGCCTTCAGGCGGCGCAGTTCGAGGGCTAGTCTTTGCCGCCTGAAGGCCCAACTCCAACAGACAATTCCAACCAGGTGAAACTATGAACATTGACCCCCTTGCTCCGCGCGCGCCATACGATGTCAGTCCGCGCCACTACTCTGTCTCACATCAAATGGCGACTACCGCTTTCGAACTGCCGAACTTTAAGGTGGCGCAGACGCTCGGCGTGGTGCGCGGCATTGTCGTGCGATCGCGCAATGTGTTTGCAACACTGGGCGCGACCTTCCAACAAGTTGTTGGCGGCAACATTACGATCTGGACCAGGATGTGTGAAGAGACCCGCCGCGATGCGTTCGAAATCATGATTCAGCACGCGTCTGAGATTGGTGCGAACGCGATCATCGGCATGCGCTATGACACGACCGAGATTTCCACCGGCGTCACTGAAGTGCTGGCGTATGGCACCGCCGTGATTGTGGAACCAACCGACTCGAGCTATCGCGGATGAAGGAAGAAGAGTTAGATCCACAAAAAGTCGAACGCGCTCGCGCCGCATTCGCCTCTGTCCCTTACGCGAAGTTCCTCGGCTTGCGTCTGGGAGATATCCACCAGGGCCAGGTCAGCATTCATCTAGATGTTCGCGACGAACTGAAACATCACCAGGGCGTAGTCCATGGCGGAGCGGTTGCTTCATTGATCGACACTGCATCGGCCTTCGCCGTGCTAACGCAAATCGATGTGAACGAAAGAATCACCACGACAGATCTTACGATTCATTACTTGCGGCCCATCATCTCGGGCCGCATGACCGCCACGGCGCGAATAGTCCGCGGCGGCCGGCGTCTGTTCGTACTCTCAGTCGAAGTCACGAACGATACGAACATCCTGGTGGCGACCGCCGTGACGACTTACATCAAAGTTAGCTGAAAAAATCTGGCCAAAACCTCAGCAAATCAGCCGAAATAAACCATAGACAACACCGTTGGCAAAATGCCAAAATAGAAGCGGCCGTCCGGCTCGTGCTTTTCCACAGAGCTCCTCTCTTTTCTCTCTGTAATATGCATTCACTTTACGACGTACTTTTGGCCCAACATCCGCGGCAGTTGACGCCGATCCGCTGTGCGTATTCGACCGTGCTGCAGCTTCACCGTTATTTCGAAGATGTGGTGCTTGAAAATAATTTGAGCGCGTTGCTGGTTGAGTCGCTTCCGTTCTCGCCAAAGCGATCCGCGCGCGAGAAGGGTCGCATTCGCGATCTCGCCCGAGGAGGCCGGCACACTTTCTTTTTCGCGCATCCAGCAGACGCTCTGAATGAAATTGTTTCAGGCATCGGCGCCAGTTCGGTTGCCGCGCCGTTAATTCTTTCGCAAGCAGAATCCGGCCAGGCAAACGAGCACTTCATCGTCATCGCCGACGCGCGGTTCTCAGCATTGTTGGCGACGGTTCGCGGCCGGGTAAACGACACGCGCCTGGGCAGCGATGAAGTGATTTGGACTTTCGAACCCGACATAGTTTATTCAGCGCTCGAGTACCTGATGGCGCGCGTTGGCGCCGAACATCCATATCAATCGTCGGTGTTTGGAGCGGCCGTGCGCGCTTCAATGCCCAAGGCTACTTCACTGCAACTCACCGTCAGCGTAACTACCAAGCTGGCGCACTTGCTGCAAGAACAGGCAGGGCGTGAGATTGCGGTCAATCGCATTGCCACTGCGGTTCGAGAGTCACTTGAGTTGGGTGTGATTCTGCAAAAGACGGTTGACGAGGTGGGCGCGGCGCTGAATGTCGCAAGTTGTTCGTTGCGCGTCGAAGGGGCCAACAA
>DASWQK010000624.1:0-3227 GCA_036403735.1 Pyrinomonadaceae bacterium | reverse complement strand
ATCCACATTCCGCGGCACCTCAAGGCGCGTATGTAACGGAATCAGTGGGAATTCCGCAGAAACCGGCTAAGGCGCTTGCTTACAGCCTCGCAGTCATTACTCTTCAGCGACCTGATCCGCGTCCTCTTACGGCGGCCGCTTGGTTTGCTGTCCTCGCAGAGACAATCTTTGGTCCGGTTCAAGCAGCGCTCCTAATCCTCGCGGTCCGTCGCCGATTTATACGCTAGGTGGAAGCGATCCAATCAACCCAGATTTGTCGTTCTAACAACGGCTCAGTTAAGATACTCGGTTCTGCACCGCACCAAATTCTTATCTGTGTAGTGCAGCTTTAGTTTAAGGGTTTCACGCATTATGGCAATCGATCGCATCAGCGTCCGCGGGGCTCGCCAGCACAACCTCAAAAACATCGACGTTGATATCCCTCGCGATAAATTGACTGTGATTACCGGCCTTTCAGGGTCAGGCAAGTCATCACTTGCGTTCGACACCATCTACGCCGAAGGCCAGCGACGTTATGTCGAATCACTGTCTGCCTATGCGCGGCAGTTCCTCGACCAGTTGGAGAAACCCGACGTCGATTCTGTCGAAGGTCTGTCTCCGGCGATTTCGATCGAGCAAAAAACCGTGGCCCGCAGTCCCCGATCAACTGTCGGAACTGTAACTGAGGTTTACGATTATCTGCGTTTGCTGTTTTCTTCAATAGGACTGCCGCATTGCCCGCAGTGCGGCGAGCCAATCACGCGTCAGAGTGTCGAGCAAATTTTGCAAAGCGTGCTGTCGCTTCCTGAAGGCGAGCGCGTGATGATTCTCGCGCCAATCGTGCGCGGGCGAAAAGGTGAATTCAAAAAAGAGATCGCCAGGCTGGCTCGCGATGGCTTCATCCGTGCTCGCGTCGATGGCGAGTTGCGTTCGCTTGATGAAGAGATCCGTCTCGACAAGCGTCGAAACCATTCGATCGAGGCCGTGGTCGATCGCCTTTTGATTAAATCAGGCATCAACGAGCGACTGGGCGAATCGATTCGAACTGCGTTGAAGTTGACCAATGGCGCGGTGCTCGTTTCAGTTATCGATGGTGAAGAGAAGCTCTATTCGGAAAAGATGGCGTGCGTGAATTGCGGCATCAATGTGCCGCCGCTCGAGCCGCGTTCGTTCTCGTTCAATTCGGCGTACGGAGCTTGCCGTCATTGTCACGGTCTCGGGAACGTCCTCGAAATTGATGCGGCAAAACTGATCGTTGATCCCGAAAAGACCGGGGCACAGTTGCCCTTCATGGGCGATGATGACAAGGCCGGCTCGGCCTATTTGCGCAGCGCCCTGCTGGCTGTCATGGCGCATTTCAAATCTGATCCAAAGGTCGCGTTCAAAGATTTGCCGAATGAGGTGCGCGAAGGCTTTTTTCGTGGACTGCCCTCGCACTTGAAGTTTCGCCAGGGCCTTTATTCGTATAAAAGTCCCTGGCGTGGCGCCTTGCCATGGTTGCGCGAACGGCTGGATGACGCACCTTCTGAGAAGGTGCGCGCGGCGATCGAAGAGATGGTTTCACCGGTCGTGTGCGCCGAGTGTAGGGGGCGTCGCCTGCGATCTGATTCGTTAGCAGTGCGCGTCGGCGGTCACGGAATTGCTGATTACACCTCGATGACGATCGACGACGCGATTAAGGCGTTCGACCAGGTGAGACTCGACAAGCGCGAAGAGAAAGTCGCCGGGTTAGTGTTGCGAGAGATTAAATCGCGACTGCAGTTTCTGGAGACCGTCGGTCTGGGATATCTCACTTTGGATCGGCCGTCGGGAACGTTGTCAGGTGGAGAGGGTCAACGCATACGCCTCGCCACCCAAATCGGATCACAACTGCGAGGCGTGCTTTATGTTCTCGATGAACCTTCGATCGGATTGCATCCGCGTGACAACCAGCGCTTGCTGGATACTCTGTCCGCGTTGCGCGATCTGGGTAACACTGTGCTCGTCGTTGAGCACGACGAAGAAACGATTCGCCGCGCGGATTTCGTAGTCGATCTTGGCCCAGGCGCCGGCACGCATGGCGGTTCGCTCGTAGCGCTTGGTCCGCCTGAGGCGATCGCGAGCAATCCGAAATCGATCACCGGTCTTTATATCAGCGGCGCGCGGAATATTCCCGTGCCCGCCGATCGCCGGCATCCGAACGGCAAAGCGATCACGGTGCGCGGCGCGAATCATCACAATCTGAAGTCAATCGATGTTTCTTTTCCTTTGGGATTGCTGACCGTGGTGACGGGAGTTTCGGGCTCAGGCAAATCAACTCTGGTTGCGGACATTCTTTATCGGGCGTTGGCGCGAAATCTCTATGGCTCGCTGGAAGAGCCCGGCGCCTTTGCCGCGATCGAGGGTCTCGAATACATCGACAAAGTGATCGAAATCGATCAGTCGCCCATCGGCCGCACGCCCAGATCGAATCCAGCCACCTACACTGGCCTCTTTACTCCGATTCGCGAGTTGTACGCGATGCTGCCTGAATCGCGCGAGCGCGGATATAAGCCGGGCCGCTTTTCATTCAACGTCAAAGGTGGCCGCTGCGAAGCTTGCGAAGGCGAAGGAATGAAGCGAATCGAAATGAATTTTCTGCCGGACGTTTATGTCTTGTGCGACGTCTGCCGCGGCGCCCGTTACAATCGCGAGACGCTCGCCGTGACCTACAAAGGAAAATCGATCGCCAACCTGTTGGACACCACCGTTGAAGAGGCCTTGCCGGTACTCGAGAACATTCCGCAGATCAAACCTAAGCTACAGACATTGCTCGATGTCGGTCTGGGTTATATCAAGCTGGGCCAGTCGGCGACCACGCTCTCGGGCGGAGAGGCCCAACGGATCAAATTAGCAAAGGAACTTTCCAAACGAGCCACCGGACGAACGATTTATATTCTGGATGAGCCGACCACCGGGCTTCACTTCGCCGATGTGCACAAGCTGCTGGACGTACTTCAGCGACTCGTCAGCGTCGGCAACACGGTCATTGTGATCGAGCATAATCTCGACGTTATCAAGAGCGCCGACTTCATCATCGATCTTGGACCGGAAGGCGGCGCGCACGGTGGACGTGTTGTCGCCAGCGGCACACCGGAAGAAGTCGCGGCCGTCAAGCGATCGCATACAGGCAAGGTTTTGAAGCCGTTGCTGAATGGGAATGGGAAGCGAAATGGCGCGCCCAACGGTTCGAAGAATCCATCCTCCCTTGCTGACTCGTCGAAGAAATT
>DASWQK010000623.1:0-4795 GCA_036403735.1 Pyrinomonadaceae bacterium | reverse complement strand
ACAGCGCACGCTGCGATCGATCTGGCGCACTAAACCACTTAAGACTTTTCCGGGGCCAATCTCAATAAAGGTTTGTACACCTTGATTGATCAAAAATTCAACTGCTTCGAGCCACCGGACAGTTTGCGAAACCTGACGAATCAACGATTGGCGGGCCTCGCCACCGTCTTCTATCGCTTTGGCATCCGCGTTTGTAATAAGCGGTATGCTCAAATGACTGAACGCAATAGCTTGTAAATCTGCCGCCAGACGATCCTGCGCCGGCTTCATCAGTGCGCAATGAAAAGGCGCGCTCACGTTTAGTTTCACTGCCCGTTTCGCGCCACGTTCTTTGAGCAGGACGATGGCGCGATCGATCGCATCTGCGTCGCCGGCGATTACTACCTGCGATGGCGAGTTGATATTTGCCGGGCTACAAACCTGGCCCTGGGCTGCTTCTTCACACGCCCCGACTATCAATTCGAGATCTGCGCCGAGGATCGCGGCCATCGCGCCGCTGCCGACGGGGACAGCTTCCTGCATGTAGCGACCCCGCGCACGAACTGTTTTCAACGCATCGTCAAGCGCCAGGCCGTTCGCCGCAACCAGCGCAGAGTATTCGCCGAGGCTGTGGCCGGCCACGAAATTTGGCGCCGGAAAATTCTCGTCCTGCATGACTCGCAACGCCGCTGCTGACGTTGCCAGAATTGCAGGCTGTGTATTCTCCGTTAGCTGCAACTGCTCTGCCGGACCATTGAAACAAAGATCCGATAGCGCAAAACCGAGCGCTTCGTCCGCTTCTTCAAAGACCTGTCTGGCCGCGGGAAATTTTTCGGCCAGATCCTTTCCCATGCCTGGATGCTGTGAACCCTGACCGGGAAAAAGATATGCGATTGTCGATTGCCGATTGCCGATTGCCAATTCTATCCGTTACTCGTTATTAGTTTATTTCTCCGTTCTCCCAATGGGAGAGAGAGAAGAACTGCTATCAAGCTATCGAACGCCAATCGGAAATCGGCAATTGGCAATCGACAATGAATTCACCACCGCATCACGACGCTGCCCCAGGTAAAGCCGCCGCCGAATGAAGCCATCAAAACGATATCGTCTTTTTTCACGCGACCGCTCTCGACACATTCATCCAGTCCGATCGGAATTGATGCCGACGAAGTATTTCCGTGTTTTGCAATGTTCGAAAAGACCTTCGCTTCGTCCACGTTGAGCGCGTTCGCCACGGCGTCGGTAATTCTCTGGTTCGCCTGATGCGGAATGAACAAGTCAACATCATCAGTTTTCAACCCGGCTTCACTCAAGACGCCGCGGGCTATCTCAGACATCGAGCGCACGGCAACTTTAAAAACTTCGTTGCCTTTCATCTTAAAGAAATGATCGCCCCGCGCAATCGTCTCGGCAGTAAAGCCGCCTTTGGTGCCGCCGCCCGGCGCGTATAGTTGCTCTTCATAGCGGCCATCGGATCGAATTCGCGCGGCGAGTATCCCGCGATCTTCTTCCACCGGTCCAAGAATCGCAGCGCCGGCGCCGTCACCAAATAAAACGCACGTCGATCGATCGGTGTAATCGACATAGCGCGTCAACAACTCTGCGCCGATGACGAGTGCGTATTTGATTTGGCCGGTCCGAATCATCGGATTCGCGATCGTCAAGCCATACAGGAAACCTGAACATGCTGCAACAATGTCCATCGCCGCGGCCTTACTGGCGCCCAGCTCTGCCTGAATCAAACAAGCTGTCGAAGGCAGGATTTGATCTGGCGTGACCGTCGCGCACAGAATCAAATCTATTTCGCTCGGATCAATTCCGGCGCGCTCGATTGCTTCCTGCGAAGCCCGCACTGCAAACTGCGAAGTGTATTCGCCGGGCGCCGCCTTACGTCTCTGCTTTATTCCGGTGCGCGAGATGATCCACTCGTCAGACGTCTCAACCATCTTTTCCAGATCGGCATTCGTCAGGATGCCTGCCGGATAAGAGTGGCCAGTGCCGAGTATTCCCGCATTCACAATAGTCATCGACTGTTTCGTTACCGTCAGCTTACGATTGAAAGCCGTTTAGAGGCAGGAATTGTCCTGCGCTACCGCCGCTTTGGCGACGTCTAAACGGCTCAACACGATCGTCAGGCGTTCTGGTCCACCTGTATGATTTCCCGACCTTTATAATATCCGCACTTCGGACACACGCGATGCTGCAGGCGCGGCTCCTGACAGTTGGGACAGGTCACGGCTTGCGGAATACGCAGCGCATCGTGCGCGCGACGTTTACCGCGGCGTGCTTTGGAATGACGACGTTTTGGGTTTGGCATAATTACTCCGATTCAAGTTCTAAATTTCCAATCTCAGATCTCAAATTCTGAGATCGCTTTTCTGTGGTCCTCGGTACTTTGTGCGTTGAGCTTTAATGTCGATTAGCGGTCCAGCTACCACCCGCCTCAGCGGGTGGGATAAAGAGGCTCCCCTGATCCATTCGCTTACGCCGATGGTACTGACTTCATCCGCAAAGCACAAAGTACCAGGTCTAAGATCGCAAATCTTTCAGCTTTTCCCAACGGGAATCGATCTGCTTTGACGAGCAGTCACAACTGGCGGCGTTCAGATCGGCGCCGCAGGTCGGACAAAGCCCTCTGCACGCTTCATCGCAAAGCACGTGCCCCGGCAGCGCGAGAATAATTTCCTCTCGCACCAGGTCATCAAGTTCAATAGCCTCGCCGTCGAAGGCCGCCAGGTTCAAGTCCTTTTCGCTCAACTCGTGCTGCTCTTCATCTTTCCACGAGACAGCCCGTGTAAATCTCTCCGCGAACTCGACGTCGATCGGTAACTCAACAGATTTCAAACAGCGGCCACAGGCAACGGCTACTTTCGTGTGCAGCTTGCCGCGCAGCTCGACTTCTTCAGCCTTGCGCCGGATGCGTCCCTCGACACTGACCGGCTCGATCAATCGCAGCTCGTATTCATCAAAAGCCAGCTGATCGATCTCATACGTCCGCGAAAACTTGCCGGATTCTTCCAGTTTTTCGAGCTCAATCCGCATATCGAAACCCCCTGGCGGGTCATAGTCCGCATCAGGGGGTATCGCACAAAGTCGCTAATTATAGCTGGGCACGCGGCACTTTCAAAACGCAGCCCGTCAAGTGAGGTCAGTTACCGGGCGCGGCAGCGACCGGATCGAACCGAGCGGATCATCGATCCTGCAACTCAATTACTGGTCGTCGCTTTGCGCTTAAGCTTGCGTGATTTCTTCGGCGGCCGTGAATCAGACTTCTCGGTGTCTTTTAACTTCTGGCATTCAGCCCGCCACATCGATTCCAGCTTTCCGTTATCCACGACGCCGCAGTCGTTAAGAATTTCAATCAAGCTCTTTACCAGCGCGTGATTGCTGTAAGCAGTCTCAGAATGCCGCAGCAAAAGTTTCAATCCCTGTTCCAAGCGCTCGGCCAACCGCGCGAGCGTGTTCTCGAGCATCGTCATCCGCTCGAGCAGATACTCTTCGTGCGGTGTCGTCGACGGCACATCGACCCGCACTGACGGCGGTTGCACCACGAGCATCAGACGCGTGCCGCAGCGCAGGCAGTATTCCTGCCCCAGCGGATTCGCTGCCCGGCACTTCTGACAGTAATGAGAAATTGCGTGCTGCATTTCCGAAAAAGATCTTAGGGCTTAGATATTAGAGCTTAGACGATGACAAGTTCTAAGCACTAAGCTCCAAGCTCTAAATTCTAGTATTCATAAAATCCCCGACCGCTTTTCTTTCCCAACCAACCCGCATCGACATAACGTTTCAGCAAGGGACATGGGCGATACTTTGAATCTCCGAATCCATCATGTAGCACGTTCATAATCGCAAGGCAAACATCCAGGCCGATGAAATCGGCGAGCGTGAGCGGACCCATCGGATGATTCATACCAAGCTTCATGATTCCGTCGATGCTTTCGCGCGTGGCCACACCTTCGTAAAGAGCAAATATAGCTTCGTTGATCATCGGCATTAGCACGCGATTCGAAATGAAGCCGGGTGAATCATTACATTCAAGCGGTGTTTTTCCCAGTTTTTCGGTGAGACGATGAACCGTGTCAAAAGTCTCGTCAGAAGTCGCGGCCCCGCGAATGATTTCAACCAGCTTCATCACCGGCACGGGATTCATGAAGTGCATGCCGATGACTTTGTCTGGACGGTTCGTGACCGTCCCGAGTCTCGTGATCGAAATAGACGAAGTATTCGACGCGAGGATCGCGCTACTGTTCGTGATGCCATCCAAAGCTTTGAAGAGATCAATCTTCACTTGCAAATCCTCAGTCACGGCTTCGACTACCATGAATGCTTCGCGTAAATCTGCAAGATCGGTCGTTGTTTTTATTCGTCCAATGATCGACTGCTTCTCTTCTGCTGTCAGTCGTTCTTTATCAACGTCGCGCTGCAGACTTTTGTCGATCGCGCTCACCCCGCGCGCCAGGAAATCATCCGCGACGTCGCGCAGCACAACCTCAAAGCCCGCGCGCGCGGCGACCTGGGCAAGCCCATTGCCCATCGTGCCTGCGCCAACAACGCCAAAGATCTCGCTCATAATCTTATTGTTTGGAGTTCCGCCTTCAGGCGGCCGCCTAAAGGCGGGACTCCTAACATCAACTCTATTTCAATCGCTCAGCCAAACTCATCAAAGGCTTCGCTCGGTCCAGAGCATCCTGAAGATCGTTCTCGACAGCTATGCGCGCCCGGCCGCCGTACAATTTCACGCCCGCCTCACTCCGGAAAAACTTGATCGTGTAAATTCCCAGCGCGGTCCCAATTGGAATATTGACCAATGAAA
>DASWQK010000622.1:0-3314 GCA_036403735.1 Pyrinomonadaceae bacterium | reverse complement strand
ATCCGTCCGCGGGCTGAGAGATCGATCAAGCCCGCGCCACCATCGCGCACGGCCGAGTATTCACTAAGGCGGTTACTCACTTCGTCGTAATTCATCTGGCGTTACGCTCCGAAAGGAGCGAGGTGTTTATTGCAATATTGCATTTATCGAAAACTCTCATCTCGATTACAGACACCGGTACTATAAACATCCGACCCCTAAGGGGCTCAGCAATCACCTGAAATCCGGGAGTGAACTCCCGGTTACTTTCCTAATCGCTTTGGACACAACCTGGTAATCCCGTAACTGCGCCTGCTCTTTCCGACTGGTGATCAGAACCTGCGGGCTTGGATGATACAGAGGAATGAGCAGCCGGTCATTCCAGCGGCGCACCTTTGCCGCGTCGTTCTTTAAAGTGAATTCATGATAGTGAATGAGCTTCAGCGCCTCAAGCGCGACAGTTCCGAGAGTCACGATGATCGACGGCTGAACCAGATCGATCGTGCGCGTGAGAAAGTCTGAGCAGTTTCTGATTTCCGTGCTGCTGGGACGGCGGTTCGCGCCCGATGCCGATCGTGGATTACACAACGCGGCGCTGGTAATAAAAATCTGCGAACGCGGTAATTCGATCGATTCGAGAAAACGATCGAAGTTTCTCCCCGACTGATCTCCTGAAAACGGCACCCGCGTGCGATCGGCGCCCTTGCGTCCGGGAGCCTCGCCGATGAACATGACGCGCGCGTCGACCGGCCCATTCAACTCAGTAAGCACGGCGGCACGTGCGCACATCGCGGGACAGCGGACGCACGCGGCCGCTTCGGCTGAGAGTGCGAGAAACTGTTGGCGCTTCTCCGGTCTAGCTGACGACAACATATGGCCCAACGTTTCAAGTTCGCGTGGCGAAGCGATGACGGCTATTTGCTATCGAAGCGACGCCAACCCCGCTGATCGCGATCAGGATTGGCTCAACCGCCCAACGATGCCGGCCTTCGACATAGTAGAGACTTTGAAGAACTGAAAGCGCCAGCAGGAAAGCTGCGATCAGCAGGAGTTGTTGCCGCGGCAATTTACCCATGCGCCAGATGCTCCACGCCCCGATCATCGCCAACAGAAGTGCTAAGACGTAATACATCAGGTAAGCCAGGAACCACGGTTGCGGATAGAGCACTCCGGTCTGCGGTGCAACCCACCAGAAATGAAACAACTTCACGACAGTCAGACGAATGAATTCACCGGGATGTTCGCGAATGAACGCATGCGACCGAGCGGTAAACCAATTCGCCTGGGCTATCTCATCCCGTTGATTTCTTAGATCCGCTAACTCAGCAGGGCTGAGTTTCTCCAGCTCAAGTTGGCCCGCGGCGAAATATGCGCCCCCAGTCGCGTTCGGATTGTTGCCGCGCCAAAAGTTTTCGGGGCCGGTCGTCAGCATGAACACGAATTGACGATGCAGGAGCGAGGTGCGGATGGTCCATGGAATCACTATTGCAGTCGCGCACAGGCCCGCAACCACAATTGCGCGCACGACAAGTTTCAGCGAATCCTTTCGCAAGACCCAGACCAGCCACATCGCCACCAGCGGCAAAAAAATTATGAGCGTCGCCCGGCTTAACGTGCCCACGCCGACAATTGCGCCGAACTCAATCGCCCGCCGCACCGTGGTTCGTTCGCGCAATCGAAACGCCTGCAGCACCGCTAAGGTAAAGAACAACGCATCGAATGTCAGAGGATGTGCTTTGGCAACGTTGTAGATTATCAGTCCCGGATGAAACGCGATCAGGAGGCCGGCGGCCAGCGTGGCAATCGCGCTCGCGGAAAAGCGTTTAGCGATCTGAGCGACAACGACGGCCAGGGCTGATCCGGCGACCACCTGGAGCATCATCAAAACGATCAGGGACCCGGATAGCCAATAGCTGGCCGCCGATAACCATGGATACAAAGGCGGGGCGAATGAATGATAAGGAACATTAAGATGTGGGAAGACCAGGCCCTGGCCATCGATTAACGTTCGGGCCATCCAATCATATTCAAAGAGTTCGGGATTCCACAGCCCGCCCCTGAACATTCCCACTCCCAGTCGGATGACAAACGCGATCCCAAAGACTACCCATCCCACCGTTGGCCCAATCGCCCGGGGTGCAAAACGGTCAGCGACCTTCGCGGTTTGTGTCATTGTATCGGGTGATTGCCGGCGGCGGCGCGTCGTCAGGTTCGAGTTCATCCTTTGTCAGATTTCCGAACTGTTTTGTTTGAGTTGCCGACGAACGGGATCAATTTCTCGGGCGTGAACGTTTCCTTCTTGCATCCCGCTGGTTGATTGTCCTAAACTCGCCGGCCTGATTACTCTTAGCAGCATGATGACGGCCCCATCACAAAGCTTCGGCAGTATAAGTGTCTTTTTTCCTGCCTTCAACGACGAGCGAACTATTGGTGATCTGGTCAAGAAGGCTCTCGAGATTCTTCCCAGTTTCACTGATGACTACGAGGTGCTCGTCATTAACGACGGGAGCTCTGATGAGACACCGCGCATCATTGACGAGTTAAGCCGCGCGCACTCGCAAGTCAAGGCGATTCATCATGCCCTCAATCGTGGCTATGGCGGTGCATTACAAAGCGGATTCGATCACGCCAGCAAGGATTTCGTTTTCTACACGGATGGTGACGGCCAATACGACGTCCGCGAGATAGCTCGATTGCTGCCGCTGATGACCTCCGGCGTTGACGTCGTGAATGGATACAAAGCCAAACGCGCCGATAGCTTTCATCGGGTGATCATTGGAAAAGTTTATAACCGTCTGGCCAGACTTTTATTCCGTTTGCCGATTCGCGATATTGATTGTGATTTTCGTTTGATAAGACGAAAAGCTCTCCAGCCTATCGGTAAGATTTCGACCAGCGGCGCGGCCTGTCTGGAGATGATTCGCAAACTGAAAGCTAACGGCGCGGTATTTGCCGAAACCGAGGTCAGTCATTATCCGCGCCTCCATGGCCACTCACAGTTCTTTACCTTCTCGAGCCTCATGCGAACGCTCTATGACTTCTGCGGTTTGTTGGCCCAGGCGTTCTTATCCGCTTTCGCGTCGAACCGGCCGGCCTCGATCCAGGCCCCGGCGGAAGAAAAGGAAGCTATCTAGCGGCAGTAGCCCGACCGTAAGGGAGGGCGTGAAAGTCGCGTATAAACGTCCTCCCTTACGGTCGGGCTACTGCCCCGAATGCCGGCAACAGAATTCAAATCTGTTGACTTTCGATCTCAACTGAATTAGAAGACGGACGCTGCAACCGATTCGTTCACCCCCAGGAGGAAAATCCTATGCGTCGCCTAATTCTGTTAGCCC
>DASWQK010000621.1:0-7140 GCA_036403735.1 Pyrinomonadaceae bacterium | reverse complement strand
CCCCGCCATGCGTGCAAGATCAACGAACGACGGACGATCATCCAGTTTGCGAAGTTTCTTGACAGCAGTCGCCAGCGCGATGTCGCCGTCGGGCCAGATGTCCGGACGTCTTAGCGCCATCAAGAGATAAATATTCGCAGTCCATGGGCCTACGCCTTTGATTTGGGTCAGCGTCGCGTGCGCTTCTTCATCAGGCAAACGACCGATCGACCTCAGATCGCCGTTCGTAAAAGCGTGAGCAACCTGGATTGCGTAGTGAGCTTTCTGGCGGGTCATGCCGAGCGAGCGCAGATAAGGCTCGCCGCATTCGATGAATGCTTGAGGTTCGAACGGATCGATGTTCGATCTTAATCTCTCGAACATCGATCGCGCTGAGATAAGTGAAACTTGTTGTTCGAGAACTATTCGCAGCAGCGTGCGAAAGCCCGGACGTCTGCCCCACATCGGCGGCGGACCGTGAACACGATAGATGGAAGCGAGGTGGCGATCACGCGTGGCCAGCGCTGCGGCTGCTTCGGCGAGACCGTCCCTTGTCAGGCTTGTCACGGCATTGAATGAGGTAAATCGACCGGGTAGCCTAAGGCTGCTGCCGCTTGAAGATGCATTCTCTATGGCTGCTCGAAGGATCCATGGTTACTAGTTCCCATCCAAGGTTTCCCAGAGTGTTAGCCCGCTCTTGAGTACACCCGGTCTCGAACTTGTATTCCCACACCTTATGGTCGGGTGCAGCACTGCTGAAGCCCCAGGCTCCAGCCAACAGCGCGATGACTGCTAATGTCGCGATCGCAAATTTTTGTTTCATGGCAACCTCCGGCCAGAGGTTAACTGATGACTGCGATCGCGGCAACATCAACGCGCTGCGCGGGCCACGCTAAACACAGAATTTGCAACCGGCAATGCGGCCGTTTTGAGAATCCTTTTGGCTAATGAGACACCGGAAGTTCCAACCGCGCCAAGCCAGCAGCGCATTTAGATGTGCGCGTTCTGATCAGGTTGCGGCGCCACTACTACATTGAAACTTTGTTCACCAAGATTGCCTGTGTCGTCGCTCGCTTTAACTGAAAACGTGAACGAGCCGGCCTCCGACGGTACGCCGTCTACGGTTCCGATCGGAGTAATCTCGATGCCGGGAGGTAAAGTGCCGTCGCCAATTGCAAACGAATAGGACGGAGTGCCGCCGGTTACTTGTAACCACACGGTGTATTCCTCGCCGACTTCGAAGCCGGTAAGACTTTGCGTAGCGAAAACCAGTGAGGGTTCATTCTCGGTCATGCTGTTTATCCTTTACGTTGAGCGGTGAAGTTCAGTGCGGGCGGAGGCGGCCAGCGCCGATCTCGCGCGGTTAAGCCTTCCAGTAATGTGGACGAAGGCAAGAGAAAGAAGCTACAAGGTAAGCTACGCTTGGTTTCTTCCAGCGCAACCTCAGGAAGTTTCGAATAGAGCGAGTCACGAGCCGCGAGCAAGCCGGCGGTGGCAAGAGCATGTTTGTAAGCGTTGCCAGAAGGATCTTTTGAGCGGCAACTAACTTCCTTCGCCGTCGGGCTCGCTCACTTCGCAATCGAACGCCTGCGTTTCGCTGGCGCCGGTGGCGTCGGAGACCGTTATGAAAACTGTAGAGGCCTGCGCGCCGGAAAAAGGAGTTCCGTACACCTGGCCTTCAGACGAAAGGCTAATCCCTGGTGGAAACTGTCCGTTTTCAATTTCGAACGTGACTGGCTGGGTGGCGCCGTCCACTTGCAGCCACAGCTCATAAGGCTCATCAAGGGTGAACTCGGGCAGACTCTCGGTCTGGAATATCAGCTTAGGTTTTTTCTCATCAGTCATGGTTTCATTCTTCCAATCGCACTACTTTGAGGTTGTTAGATCGGTTTTAGTAAGCCAGCGCCAGCTTTAGAAAATTCTCAAACAGCAATCGTCCGTCGCGAGATTCGTTCGGATGCTCCCAGCGAGTCGGATTGCGGTTCCAGTCTTCAAACGATTTTTCCAGATGAAACTGGACTGTGTAAATAAATTGATTGTCGGATCGTTTGACCATCATTTGATTGCGGCAGAGATACGATCGAGCGAGCAGCTGGAAGCCTTCCGGCACGCTATCGAGCTGCAGTCCGTGATTCTGCCAGACGCGCAGGATCCGGCCTTCGCGGGTGTAATCCTGCCAGACTCTGGATTCCGGATTGTCGATACCGTTGAAGATTGGATCTTCCGGTTCGACGATGCGCACGAAGCGATATTGATATTCCGTCACGCGATTCGTGCGGCGCTTTTCCTGCTCCTGCTGATCGAGGGTTACCACGCGCGCGCCAAAACTCAATCCGATCAATTGATGCCCGCCGCAAATACCCAGCACCGGAACCCTGGTTGTACGAATGAAATCGGTGAAGCCGCCCAGCAGTTCAGGTTTGTAGAAATCGAAGTCGCGCAACGTGCCACTCAACACAATCGCATCCGGCCCGAACTCACTGGCCACCTGTGCCAGTTCGCTTACGTGCGCAATTTTCGTAACCGGCTCCTGCACAAGGCGTTTGATGTTTGTGACGATATTTTGCAACGCCATGGACGCAATCTGCCGCTCGAGTTTCAGTTGAGAGTGGGCGTTCCTGCCCAATTCCTGTCGGGCTATGTCGGAAAGATCGTCTTCGTCGCGCAAAAGGTTGTCGACGATCAGCACGCGCGCTTTTTCGATCGTTTTTTCGATCGATTCGTAGCGACAGAAATTCTGTTGATTGAAAGGAAAAGGAAGTGCCTCGATTTCCGAGGCCTGCACTTCCGTTGGATTTGCTTCTTGAATTTCCACGATGACTAGTCAGCTACAAAAAGGCTCAAAACAAAACCGATGGTAAACAGTTTCTGATAGTGATTCAGGTATTTTCTTTTGTGCTTCTTGTACCTTTTGGTGGCTCCGTCTTCTGCTTCGTACTCTGCTTAAATTCGGGAACGCGCGGGCCTGCTCCTGCCATGGCAATCTCGTCACGTACTTTACCAATGATCTGGCGCCGAACGCGAGCGCGAAAAGCTGGATTACGATCGGTAGTCAGACGCTCTGAGATAAGCAGCATTCGATGCCAGGAGCTGTCGAGTTCATCTGCGATCATCGAAATCTTGGTGATGTCATAAGGAATCGCCACCGCGCGACAACCAATACGCGCGAACACCGAGAGATATCGGGCGGTGGCCAGGTCGGGGCAGAGCATTCGACGACCGCCAACTTTCAATTCAATGCCGAGCAACGTGTGATGAATCTGTGGCGCGGCATTCCTGCGCATCGCCGGAAACTCATAAGCTCTGGTTCGCAGCTTGAGCACGCGTCGAATGTAAACCCGTGGCAACCATGAATCGCCAAGTTCACTACTTATTTTCTCGAGATAGTTTGCCGCGTCATTCATTGCGGAGCAGCTCAACGCATACGCACGGCAATCGCGGGTCGAGATTGAAAGACGCTGATTATGCGACCGGGAAACAGCCCGAGATAGAACACGCCGAGGATGGTAATCAGCAAAGCGATGGCCAGACTTGCCGGAATACGAGGCACTTCCCAGGCGCCGGTTCGTTCGCGAAAGAACATCACGATGATCAGTCGCAAATAGTAATAAGCGGAAATGGCAGTATTAAGCACACCGATGACAACCAGCCAAATGTAACCTTGCCTGAGCGCCGCGCTGAACACGAAAAGTTTCCCGGTGAAGCCGGCGGTCAGAGGCATCCCGAACAGGCTCAACAAGAAAATTGAAAGTGAAAATGCGAGCACCGGCGAAGCGAAACCAATGCCGTTGTAATCATCGACGGTTGTTTGTTGATCGCCGCGGCGCGCAATCAGGGTGACCACAGCGAACGCGCCCATGTTCATAATTGCGTACGCCAACAAATAAAAAGCAACTGCGGACAAGGCGGCGCTTCGTTCTTCGACAGTCGTCGCCGTACCGGCCGCCACAAATCCCACCAGCGCATAGCCCGCGTGCGCGATCGATGAGTACGCGAGCATTCGCTTTACATTGTTCTGGGCGATGGCCACAACGTTGCCGACAGTCATGGTCAAGACTGCCATGATGGCCAACGTGCCCACCCATGCTTTGTGTGCGTAACCGCCCGCGCTAAGCACCGCAGTGGCGATGGGGAATCCAAAAACAAAGACGCGCATGAATGAAGCAAAGCCGGCGGCTTTCGGCCCCGCCGCCATGAAGGCAGTGACGGGCGTGGGCGCGCCTTCATAAACGTCGGGCGTCCAAACATGAAATGGCGCGGTGGCGATTTTGAACCCAAACCCGACCAGCAACATGGCGGCTCCGGCGAGCAGCAACGGCGGATAAAGCGATTGATTGAGACGCGTGGCGATGGTTGCAATATTTGTGGTGCCCGGCAGACTCGCGGTCGCGGTCGCTCCATAGATCAACGCAATGCCATAAAGCAGGAAGGCCGATGCGAACGATCCCAGAATGAAATACTTTAAGGACGATTCGTTCGAGCGCACATCGGTGCGGCGAAATCCGGCGAGCACGTAAGTAGCTATGGACAGGATTTCAAGACCCAGAAACACGATCACGAGATCGCCGGCTGAGGCCATTAACATCATGCCGGTCGTGGCGAAGAGCAGCAGCGAATGAAACTCTCCGGCCGGCAGCTTCTCTGTCTCGATCCAAACACTCGAGATCAGAATCGTCAGCAAAGCTACTACTAGAAAAATCAAGGTGAAGCTCAGGCGCAGCTCATCGAGAACAATCATGCCGTTGAAGGCGCTGTGCTGGGCGGGCCAAGCGCTCCCAAGCCAGAAAGAACTCACGGCTGCAGCTATCAAGCTGATGATCGATAGCGTGCCCGTCAGCCAGCGCTGATTGCGGTGCGCAAACGCATCGACCATCATGACGACCACGCCCGCAATGCCGACAATCATCTCCGGCGCGATTAGCGTCAGATTAATATCGGGAGTGCCTGCTTGAAATAGAAACATGGTTCTTTACTCCCTCTCCCTCTGGGAGAGGGTTGGGGTGAGGGTGTCAGTGATTCCGCGCACGCTTACCCCCTCACCCACAGTCCCTCTCCCAATGGGAGAGGGAAGTGTTAGGAGTCTATTTATTCGCGCCCGTAAATTTGCCTTGTAGCTTTCCGCTGGATTGCTCAAACCCAACTGCACGGGCGCATCAACTCTTCCGTCTTTCTTCAGCAAAACGATCATCGGCAGCCGCACTCGATCCGCGAATTGCAGGTAGACCATTTTTCCGGTGTCGCGCAGCACGGGAAAGGTCACTTTTCGTTCGTGCGCGTATCTCTTCAAGCCGGCGTTGGTGATTTCTTCGGGACGTTCCACGCTGACCCAGAAAAACTTCACCGGCTTGTCTCGGAACTCAGTCAGCAGCTCCTGCAGTGCCTTTAATTCAGTAGTGCAGGGCGCGCACCAGGTCGCCCCGAACGAAACCAGCACGACCGAGCCGCGCAGATCTGCGAGGTCGTAAACTTTTCCGTCCAGGCCCTGCAACTTCATCTGAGGGTCTACCGGCGCAGGCTTTAGTTGCGCAGACGCAACGCCGCCCAGGGCGATCAGGACTGCGATCATTAATGTGGCCTGCACGGCGTGCGTTCTCATCTATTGGGCCTTCTCTGGTTTCGGGACTGCGGCAACCGCAGGCGTCCTGGTCGCATTTGGATTCACAAGCTGCTGTGTTGCCGCCACGCTGGCGCGTGAGCGATTCAAAAACGGCGAGGGATAAACTCCCATGAAGAGCATCAGAGCCAGCAGCGGCAACACCAGAGCGACTTCGCGCGCATTCAAATCAAGTAGCTTTGCGTTCGCTTCGCTTGTCTTCACGCCGAAGACGACACGTTGCAGCATCCAAAGCATGTACACCGCCGCCCAGATGACTCCCGTTCCCGCCAGCATCGTGACAATCCAGGTATGATTCACCGCAGCCGATGTCCATGAACCCAGCATGATCAGAAACTCGCCGACGAAACCATTCAAGAACGGCAAACCAATTGATGATAGTGAAGCGATGACAAAGAGGGCAGAGAACCAGGGCATCGGCCGCGCCAGTCCGCCAAACTCCGAAATCATGCGCGTGTGTCGCCGCTCGTAAATCATGCCGACAAATAGAAACAGCGCGCCCGTCGACACGCCGTGATTCAACATCTGATAGAGCGCGCCCTGCATTCCCTGTTCGGTAAACGAAAACAAGCCGAGCACGACAAATCCCATGTGACTGACTGATGAGTATGCGACCAGCCGCTTCACGTCGGGTTGGACCATCGCGACCAGCGCGCCGTAAATAATTCCGATAACGGCAAGCGTGATCATGATTGGCGCGAACTGCCGGGATGCGTTCGGGAATAAACCAAAATTGAAACGCAGCAGTCCGTATGTGCCCATCTTCAGCAAGACGCCGGCAAGGATTACTGAGCCGGCTGTGGGCGCTTCAGTGTGCGCATCCGGCAACCAGGTGTGAAACGGCCAGAGCGGCACTTTAATACAGAAAGCAAACGCGAAGGCGAGAAACAACCAGAACTCTGCGCGCGGCGAGATTGTCCCGGCGTTGGTCTTGAGTGTTTCAATCAGGACGGTGTAATCAAAGGTGCCAATGCCCGTCGCCTTCTGATGAATTAAGTAGAGCGCGATGATGCCGACCAGCATCAAGAGCGAACCTACTGCCGTGTAGATGAAAAACTTAACTGCTGCATAGATGCGCCGCTCACCGCCCCAGATTCCGATCAGGAAAAACATCGGCACCAGCGAAGCTTCAAAGAAAAGATAGAACAGCAGTAGATCCAGCGAGACGAAAACGCCGATCATCGCTGACTGAAGTAACAACATCAGCGCGTAGTAAGTCAGTTGCCGCTTCGTGATCGCAGTCCAGCTCGAGAGCACGGCGATTGGCATCAGTAGCGTCGTCAATAAGACGAGCCAGAGGCTGATGCCGTCGACCCCGAGGTGATAACGCGCTCCGACCGCTCCAATCCAGGAATAATTTTCTTCCAGGACAAACGTGCTGAACGTCCCGCCGCCGCCTTTGATTAGCAACAGCGAAAGCACGAACGCCACCGTCGTGAATCCGAGCGCGATCCAACGATAGTGTGATTCTCTGGAGCCGGGCGTAAGGCTGTAGACAACCGTGGTCGCCGCGCCAATCACCGGCAGAAGAATCAGAATTGTGAGCA
>DASWQK010000620.1:0-2688 GCA_036403735.1 Pyrinomonadaceae bacterium | reverse complement strand
CGTGAGTGAACTGTTTGAACCGTTATTGAGGTGGTGCCTTGACCGCTTACGATCTGTCCTCCAGACACCTTCCAGCGATAACCGAGTGTGACAATTGGTGTACCCTGCGCGACGTTGGCGTGGAATATCACAAAACTACCAACCCTGGCCATTTCCGGGCAGTCGACATTAATCGTTGCGCAGATAACATCCGGATGCAGACTAACGCCGGGTCGAGATCGATTACCCGCTATGCCGCCCACCTGGCTTGACAGGCAAAGCAGGAAGAAACCGCACAGCGTTAGCTTCGCGCTCGTGATTGGCATGGGGCGAAAGAGTATTTCTCTTTCGGCGACTCGTCAATGAACATTTTGCTTCTATAATTGTCGCCGGTTTTCGATGATGGTAGAGTCAACCCCGAAGGAGCATCCCAAATGCCAAAGCCAAATCAAATCGACGTCAAATCCGGCGACAATCTTTTACTCGTCGGCACGATGAAAGGCGCGTTTCTGTTTCGCTCTGATGCCAGTCGCGCGAGTTGGGAAGAAGCCGGGCCGTACTTTCCCGGGCGCAGCGTCTACGCGTTTGCTTATGACGGTCGCAATGGGCGCAGCAGATTATGGGCCGCCGTCAACAGCTCTTATTGGGGATCGTTTTTAAGTTCATCCAACGACTTTGGCAAGACATGGAGCGATCCGGAAACTTACAACATCAAGTTTCCTGAAGACTCAGACGTGGCGCTCAAACAGATTTGGCAAATCGCGAATGATCCACACGATGCGGATTCGCTTTATTGTGGAGTCGAGCCCGCCGCTCTTTTCAAATCAGCAGACGCCGGCGAGACATGGTCGCTCGAGCGCGGCTTGTTCGATCATCCGCATCGCCCGCAGTGGCAGCCGGGTGGCGGCGGCTTATGCCTGCATACAATTCTGCCTGACCCGTCGAATAGCGATCGAATGTGGATCGCGATCTCGACCGGCGGTGTTTATCGGACCGAAGACGGCGGCAAGAACTGGCAGCCGCGAAACCAAGGCATACGCGCGCCATACCTGCCGCCCGATCAGCAGTATCCCGAATGGGGACAGTGTGTGCACAAAGTTGTGAGCCATCCTTCGAATCCCGATCGTATGTTCCTGCAACATCACTGGGGCGTTTATCGCAGCGACGATGCCGGAGATTCCTGGCAAGACATCGGCAAGGGTTTGCCATCCGATTTTGGTTTCGCGATGGAGATCGATCCGAACGATGCCGAAACGGTTTTCATAATTCCCATCGAGTCGGACGAGTTTCGCTGCACGCCCGAAGCGAAGTTGCGCGTCTATCGCACGCGCGACGGCGGAAATTCGTGGGAGCCTTTGACGAATGGTTTGCCGCAGGAGGATGCCTTGGAAACGATCCTGCGCGACAACATGAAAGCCGACGCGAACAATCCGACCGGGCTTTACTTCGGCACGCGCAACGGCAAGTTGTTCGGCTCGGCAAATGGCGGCGACTCGTGGGCCACGATCCGCGAAGGCCTGCCGCCAATCACTTGCGTGAAGACGGCAACGATCAATTAACAAAGTGTCGGAAGCCCGCGCGTCGGCAATCCCGACATATCGGGACTCCTGACGGTCGGGCTTCTGACACGGAATTGGTGAACTCAATGAAAACTCGAATACTGATAATCATTGTTCCGATCGCAGTTCTGTGTGCATTGATTTTGTCTTCGCTTACGCTCGCGCATCAGAAAGAAGACCATAAGCTGGTTCAATTCCAAATGGCGATCCTGAAGAAGGGAACGAAATGGGCTACGACAACAGAAGTCGAGAGAAATCAAATTCTGCATCAACACCTGCGCAATGTCGTCAGCCTGCTCCAGACCGGCAAAGCGGTTATCGCCGGCCCATTCGGAGACGATTCTGATCTCGCCGGCATTTTTATCTTCCGGTCAGCGTCAGCTGAAGAAGCAAAGACCTGGGTCGATGCCGATCCGTTGGTAAAAGCCGGCCTGATAGTTCCCGAGATGCATCCCTGGTTCTCAGAAGACCTTTTCAAAAAAGCGGACATGCCGTTGAATATGAGCACGGTGTATTTCGGTTTTCTGAAGAAGGGCCCCAACCGAAAAGAAGGTGACGACAAGACCGCGGAAATCCAGGAACTGCAGAAGGCGCACATCGCGAACATCGTCCGCCTGTCTGAAGCTAAGAAGTTAGTGATGGCCGGACCGTTTGGTGATGACGGAGAACTACGCGGTATTTTTGTCTTTCGGGTTGAATCGTTGAAGGAGGCGCAGGATCTAAGTGCGACAGATCCAATGATCAAGATTGACCGGCTGAGAATTGAACTGCATCCGTGGCAGATTCCGGGCGGTGTCTTGCCGCAGTAGGAGGTACGGAACCGCTTGCGCCAGCAAGCGGGTATTTTTTTGATCAAATTCACCGGGCGCGCAGTTCTGCAAGTGTCGGCGCATGAAAATTGGTTGGGTGCTGTTCTGTGGTCCGGTGCAATGAGTTGTTAGGTACTACCATCAAATGTATTTCTTTGACCACGCAATAATTTCGCGCTGAATTTCTTCACATGTCTGGTTTAGAATCAGACTCTTTCCTGCGAGGTCCCGCATAAAATCCCGCGCCGCGTTTTGATCTTTACGTTCCAATCCAATGCGTCTAACCAATACAATCCCGAATTCTTCACGACGAGTCGCGAGTTGTTCAAGCTTGAATTCAA
>DASWQK010000619.1:0-11524 GCA_036403735.1 Pyrinomonadaceae bacterium | reverse complement strand
CGCGGAAATCGCCGAAATGACCGAATGGTTTCGCGCCCACACAATTCAGGAGTTCGCGCACGGCCGTGTCCGCGTCGTCGAGCCGCGTATAGTTTTGGAAGTAACTTTTGATCGGGTCCAGCCATCCAACCGTCACAAAAGCGGCTATGCGCTACGTTTTCCGCGCATCGTCCGCCTGCGGCCCGACAAAAATGTTGATGAGATCGATACGCTGGAAACGGTCCGGAAGCTGGCAAGTCCGAGTTGATGCTGGGCAGGACACTGACAGGATTAACAAGATTTACAAGAGAAGCGAACCGAGCGGTCTTTCCGCTCCGGTTAATTTTGTAAATCCTGTCTATGCCTATCTTGAGCCAAAGTCAGAATCATGTTCGCAGCTACTCGTCATCCGGACGGTGACTTTGCTGAAGCTCGTCTCTTCAAATATTATCGTGCTCCAAATAGCTGGTAGAGGTGCGGACAAGGAAGCCGCGGTCCCAGCAGAAAGATACCCCTAATGAATTTATCCAGATTTATTCTCGCGACATTTGCTGCCCTGCTCTTGTTTATCGTCATTGCGGCGCAGACTCCGCGCCGCGGGGCAACATCCAGGCCGCCCACCCAAAAGCCTGCGGCTAGCCCAGCGCCAACCGCTGCGCCTTCGCCAACTCCCAAGGCCGATCCAGCTTCGCCGAGCGTCGCGATCATTGAGGGCACGGCTATTTCGGCGTCCGACATCGAAGGCGATGTAAGCGCCGCGATCATGCGCGATGCGGATCCATATCTGCGCGACTACTACGCCGATCCGGCAAAAGCCATAAACGAAGCGAGACAGCGCGCCGTTGATGCGCGCGTGAACTCAATGCTGGTCGCGGCCGAAGCGAAGAAACGCGGGAAGACTGCGAATGACTTTGTTGAAACCGAGATCAATACCAGAGTCGCAGCTCCGACTGAACAGGAAATCAAAGCCGCCTATGATGCGAATCGCAATCAGATAGGGAATGCCGACCTGGAATCGGTAAGAGCTGAGTTGGTCAACTTCATTCGTAACCAGCGCAAGGAAGAGTTGTATGGCGCGTTGGTCAATCGTCTAAAAATGACGAACACCGTCAGCAAGACGGCGGACGTGAATACGCCGAATCTGGCACCAGGCACGGTTCTGGTTTCAGTCAATGGCGATCCCCTGCGCGTCGACGCCATCAACACCCGCATGAAGGCCTACACCTTCAAGATGCAGATGCGGATTTACGCGCTGCGCAAAGACATTCTCGATCGAAAAATCAACGACCTGCTGATTGTTTCCGAGGCCAACAAACGCAAAGTGGGCCCGGAAGAAATCATTCGCACTGAAGTAACCGAAAAGCTCAAAGCGCCCACCGAGACCGAGGTTTCAAAGTTCTACGAAGCCAATAAAGCCAACATCAAGACCGACCTGGCGGGCGCGCGCATGGCGATCATTACTTACCTGCAGCAGGAGCAACAGGAACAGTTGGAAGTCGCGCTGGCCAATAAGTTGCGCACCAGCGCAAAACTCCAGCTGTTTTTGAAAGAGCCCGAAGCGCCGGTCTTGAACATCAATCTCGGCGCCGGCGCATCGCGCGGCGATGTGAACTCACCGGTTACGGTGGTCGAGTTCACTGACTTTCAATGCTCCGCGTGTGGCGGCATGTATCCGATCGCCGAGGACGTACTGAAGTCTTACGGGACTCGCGTGCATTTCGTGATGCGAAACTTCCCGTTGACGACGGTGCATCCGAATGCGTACAACGCCGCGCAAGCTGCCGAGGCCGCCAAAGCCCAGGGAAAATTCTGGGAGTACATCGATCTGCTGTTCAAGAACCAGAACACGCTCGATCGTGATTCGCTCAAGAAGTATGCGAGTCAGGCCGGATTGGATCGCAAACAGTTCGACGCTGAGTTTGATTCGGCCAGGTATGAACCCGTCGTGCGCCACGATATGGAAGACGGCGACGGCTACGGGGTCGAAGCCACGCCGACATTTTTTATCAACGGCGTCATGCTGACAGATTATTCCGGTGAAGGATTGCGCGCGGCGATTGAGAAAGCGTTTGCGCGGACCGGCAAGCGGCCTTAGGTACGGAACCGCTTGCGCGAGCAAGCGGGTCAATCATGATATGTATGCGAGTTGGACGAAGGTAATTGCCGCACTAATTGCTGGTCTCGGCATTGGATCAGCCGTAACCGCTTGAATTCAATCACGCTCAGCTATGAGAAACGATCCTGGCAGAGGTGAACCGGCTATTAATATGTAACCGCTCCCAATGACCCGCTTGCTGGCGCAAGCGGTTCTGTACCGGTCGCTCTTAGCGTTGACAGTCTTCAATGAAAAAGGAATTTAATGAGGACCACACGCCGCTTGGATATCTCATTACGTTTCGCACTTACGGCACTTGGTTACATGCGGACGATAGAGGTTCTATTGACAGACACAACAATCGATACGGTGCGCCCCTGGTAACGCCGAATCAAAGATGGCTGGCTTACAACAAAAGGCAACTGAAGCACGCGCCAGTCAAGCTGACCAGGAAACAGCGAGCTTTGACTAAGGAATCGATTGAACGAACATGCGACGTTCTCGGTTGGCGGTTGTATAAGACAAACGTTCGAACGAACCATGTGCATGCCGTCGTCGGTGCCGCGTGCGGTCCAAGTGGAGTTATGAATGCGCTTAAGTCGCACGCAACGCGTGATCTGAGGGAACGCAAGCAGTGGTCACTTTCAAATAGTCCATGGGCCGGCGTGGCAGCAAAAGATACTTATGGACCGAAAGTCATCTGCAGAAGGCAATGGACTACCGTTGAACTTGATCAAGGTGACTTTTTCGCAAGTGTGGATGACATTGAGTAGAGCATTTCAATTACCCGCCTGCTCGCGCAAGCGGTTCCGTGCCCGTTTGCTATCGCGAGCGGTGTGGTGCAGCTCGTTTCTTCTGGTTCTTTACTTCGTAACAACGCTTCGCGCCTTTGCCCAGACTCAAAAGCCACTACCGTCCCCACTACCGGCCGATGATGTTATTCGCGTCAACACTGAATTGGTTCAGACCGGTGTGATGGTTTTTGATAAGAACGGCAAATTCGTGAGCGGTCTCAGCCGCGAACATTTCGAATTAAGCATCGATGGTAAACCACAACCGGTCTCTTTTTTTGAGCAAGTCCGGGCCGGAACTCCCCAAGAGGCTCGTTTGCTATCGGCTGGCAACGGTCCAATCGCCGTTTCCGAACGTTCAGCCATCAATGAAAATCGCGGACGAACAATCGTTTTCTTCATCGATGGTCTGCATTTGTCTCCCGACAGTCTCGCGCGCACGCGCAAGACCCTCGCGCAGTTCATCGATAACGAGATGAATGAAAACGATCGCGTGGCCATCGCATCGACCAGCGGCGACATAGGGTTCCTACAACAATTTACGGATTACAAATCAGTCTTGCGGGCGGCGGCGGGACGGCTGACCCATCACGCGTACAACGTGCGCGACATGACAGACTCACGCACGCCGATGACGGAAAGCATGGCGCTCGCGATCGAGCGCAAAGACGACCCGGGTGTTCTTCAGTTCTACATTGATCGATGCTTGCAGGAAGCTTATCCAGTGCGATACCGACGGGAGACGTGCGATGTACAGGTAAAGAGCCGGGCCCGTTTGATCCTCTTGCAAGCTGCTTCGGTAACCTTGAACACTTATGCGTCGCTTGAGAGTCTGATGCGATCAGCCATGCTTTTACCCGGCCGAAAACTCGTTTTCTTTATCTCGGATGGTTTTTTACTTGATACCGGGCCTCGTAATGCCGACCCGCGCGACAAGTTGCGGCAAATCACTGATACCGCCCTGCACGCCGGGGTCGTTATTTACACCATAGATGCGCGCGGACTGTTTTCGGGTCAGCTCGATGCGACGAACAACGTGCCATTCGATCCGCAGAATCGTCTGGAGAGCACGTCGCTCAGAGAAGGGCCCGCTTCGCAGGATGCACTGAATGCGCTGGCGTCAGATACCGGCGGGCGAGCCCTGCGCAACCAGAATTACTTCGATCGCTGGGTGAACAAGATTCTCGACGAGACGTCTGAATACTATCTGCTTGTGTGGCGGCCCAATAATCAAGAAGAGTCTCAAACAAATTTTAAGAAACTCGCCGTGCGAGTTATTGATCACCCTGAATACTCAGTTCGTCTTCCCCGTGGGTTTGTGAACACCGCGACAAATAACCCACCTGCGACGCCCACCAGCGAAATCCAGGGTCCCGCGCAATCACATCGAGATTTACAGCAGGCCATGACGGCGCTCAATTCGAAACATGAACTTCCAACTTCATTGTCAGCGGTGTTTTTGGATACGCCCGACAACGGCGCCGTCGCTACTGCTTCCGTGCAAGTAGCAAATGAAACCCTTTCTTATGCGGCGGCCGGCGGCAAGCAAACCGCCGCCGTTGATATCGCCGGCGTGGTCCTTAATGACCATGGTAGGCCGATGGGTTCTTTCCAAACCAGATTGAACATCAACCGTCTCGGCGACAAAGCCACGGGCGAAAACTCGTCCAGCATTTACAACAGCCGGCTTAAGCTGCCGCCCGGTCTTTACCAGGTCCGAGTTGCGACACGGGACATTAACAGCGGCCGAATCGGCAGTGCTCAGCAGTGGATTGAGATACCAGACATCAGGTTGCGACATCTGACGTTGAGCAGCTTGTTGCTTGGCCTTCAGAGTGTGGGCGAAGCAAAGGGAAGTGGCGGCTCGCCGCAGGTACAATTCAATGTGGATCATCGCTTTGCGCGAAACAGGCGCCTTGGTTTCGCCGCCTTTGTTTACAACGCCAATCAAGGCGCGTCTATTTCATTTCAAGCGCGCATATTAAAAATGGGCCAGCCCGTTGTGGCTACCCGTTGGCAAAAAATCCCGATGTCATCACAGGACGCGGCCCGAATTCTTTGTAGTGGAGACATTTCGCTTGACGCAATTCCGGCAGGTCAGTACACGCTCGAGTTGATGGTCACTGATGACGTCCTTAAGACAAGCGCATCTGAGCAGACAAGGATTACGGTCGAATAAATGATCAGAAGGAAAATCTGGATGAAACCAAGGACCGTTTTGTGGGTGGCGCTCTTGCTGCTCACACTTTGCCTCAGCGTTAAAGTCTCAGTTCAGGCACAGACAACTTCATCATCTACCCAACAACCAACCGAGGACGTTGTTCGCGTCAATACAGAGCTGGTCCAAACTGATGTGATGGTTTTTGACCGTCGCGGTCGTTTTGTCGACGGATTGAAACCTGAACAATTCATCCTCACGCTAAACGGCGAAGCGAAACTGATCTCACTTTTCGATCGGGTGGGTTCAGCGACTGGCCGCCAAACTCTTCGGCCGGCTGCAAATAAGCCCGGTCCGCTCAGCGAACAGATGGGAAAAACAACACCGGGCCGCGTGATCTTCTTCTTCATTGACGATGTACATCTGAGTTCCGAAAGTCTCTCGCGAGCGCGCCAGACACTCTTGCATTTTGTCGAGAACCGACTGAACGACGACGATCGGGTCGCGATAGTTTCAACCAGCGGGCAGATCGGATTTCTGCAGCAGCTTACTGACAATCTGTCGGTCCTGCGCGAAGCAATCTCACGTTTGAATTACAAGCAGAATCCGGAAGCCTACGCCGGCAGCACGCGCATCAGCGAATACGCCGCCAGCCAGGTCGAGGACGCCGGCAACAAAAGATTGTTCGCTTATCTAATGGAGTCGGTAAAGCTTGAATACGGAATGGGACTTGGCGCGCGGCGCGGCGACCACGGAAATGACAGCGCCGGTCAGGCGATGCGTCTGCTGCATAGCCGCGTCAGCCAGATAAATGCGCAAAGTAAAGTCGCCACCTCAAACACGCTGGCTGTATTTCAAAGCTTGATCGACTCGTCGGCAAACGTGCCGGGCCGCAAGCTGGTTTTCTTTCTCTCGGACGGATTTGTTACCGATCCGCGAGGCTCAGGCGCGCTCTCTGAATTGCACGACGCGACCAAGCTGGCGGCCAGATCCGGCGCCGTGATCTATTCCGTCGACATGCGCGGAAGCTTTATTGATTCGACGATTGATGCGAGCAACAACGATTACGTGGACATGACCAGCCGTCATGGTGGAGTTGAACTCGGCGAAGTTATGGAACCGCGCCAACCTTTGAACCTGCTCGCCGATGAAACCGGCGGCCGGACGATCGTAAGGTCGAGCGATCTGGACAAGGATCTCATCCAGGCGGTGGCGGAAACATCGGAGTATTATCTGCTCGCCTGGCGCCCGACCAACGACATCGAACGAAGCGGCAAGGCTCGTCTGCAAGTCTCGATTGCCGGTCAGCCGGATCTAAGGGTTCGCCTGCGCCGCGCGTATTACGTGCCCGCGGCTGCCGCCGCGACGAAAGCGGCAGCGCCTGAGGTAAGTCCGGAGGCGCAACTTTTGCGCGCATTGGGATCGGCGCAACCGGTTGGGTCACTACCCGCTTATCTGTCAGTTGGATATGCGAGAAATGTCGACGGCACGCTCGCGCTACAGGTTTCAATGCAGAGTACGCGAGCAGCTTTCAACTTTGACAACGCAAACAAAAGTATCGTTGATGTCATTGGTGCGGCAATCGACGACCGCGGCCTAATCTATACTTTCAAACAAGTATTGACAGTGACGCCCGTGAGCGGCAATGAAATCGATCTGCCGGTCATCTGGCATCAGAAGTTGACAGTGCAGCCGGGTCTCTATCAGGTGCGTCTCGCAGTGCGAGAACGCGCAACCGGACGGACCGGTAGTGCGATGCAGTGGATAGATGTGCCCAAAGCGGCTCCCGCGCGGCTAAATATCAGCAGCGTGTTCCTGGGCGAGCGCCGCGATTCAAACGGTGCCCGTCAGGCGACCGAACCTCAATCGATTCCGGTTGAAGCCGATCACAGCTTTGCCCGCAGTTCGGTATTGCGCTTTCAGATGTACCTCTACGATGCAGTACCAACAGAAGGAAAGATCGACGTCTGGGTTGATGCCCGGCTCTCGCGAGCGGGTCAGCCCATCCTGATAATCTCACCGAACAAAGTTCCGGCCACGGTCAAGGATCTCTCACAGTTACCGTATTGGTCTGAGATTGGGCTGGCTCAATTGCCGCCCGGTTCGTACATGCTCGAGATTTCCGCGACTGATCGCATTTCGGGAGCAGTAGCCGCGCAAAGAGTTCGATTTTCAGTTGAATAACCCAGGAGAATGAGATGAAGTTAACTACTCGTGCAATTCTGTTTTCGATCGTTTGTCTTGTCGTATTGACAGTGGCGATTACCAGCAACTTCGGGCAACCGATTGTGACTGTTGCAGGCGTTTACGAAAACTTTACTATCGGTAAAGGTTCAGGCGATCTGGAGGGCATGCGCGTCGGCATCGTGTCTGCGGGTGGTGGCTATTATGCGATAGTGCAGATCGCGCAGGGCGGCGCGGAAGATCCTAAACCGGTATTTGGGCCGGCGGACGTCAAAGGCAAGAGCGTGTCTTTCAGTGTCGGCGACGATACATACACCGGCACGGCCACCGCGGCTGGATTGACATTAAAGGACGCCAGCGGACAGTCGCAAGTGTTGAAGCGAAAGGCTTGTTCGTCTTATTTCAGATAATGTGAGAGGCTTACAAAGCTGGTCCGGCAAAGAGGAATTGACTAATGTTTAGTTCAACGTGCGGTTACGGAGGTGTGAAGATGAAGCGAAGTCTAACTCTGATCGCGATTCTGTCCGTCGCTCTGTTCGTGTTCACCTGGTCTGTCGTGTCAGCGCAGCGAACCGGCGGCTATCGCGAGATCGACAAAGCCGACGAGGGTGCGGCCGCCGCGGCCGAGTTTGCCGTTAAGGCCGAGTCAGAGAAGAAAGAGATGACTTACAAGCTTGTTTCAATCGAGCATGCGGAAGCGCAAACAGTCGCAGGAATCAATTACCGCCTCTGCCTGAAGGTTGGTTATCACAAAGCGGATGACGACGCCGAAACGACAGAGTCTGTGCGCGTGGTTGTGTATCGCAACCTACAAAACCAATATTCGCTGACGAGTTGGACTGAAGAAAATTGCGGCGATGACAGTAATTGATTAGGATACGCTAGCTCAGATTCGAAAGGCGGCTGCAGATGCAAAAACTCAAGGGCCGCTCTCCCCTCAATATCATTCTCTTACCCGTGTGCCTGATCGCCCTCAGTGTGGGCGCGCAGGCGCAAAAGACTTCTCAAACCAAGCCGCCCACATCCGAAGACGACGTTGTTCGCGTAAAGACTGAGCTGATTCAAACCGATGTTAGCGTGGTGGACAAGCACGGCCGATTCATCGAAAGGCTGTCACCCGAGCAGTTTCAATTAAGAGTCGATGGCAAGACCCAGACTCTTCTTTTCTTTGATCAAGTCGCCACCGGAGCCGCCAACGAAGCGCAACAGTTAATTGCGGCGCGTCAGGCAAAGCCAGCCACCTCAACGACGCCGGTTGCCGGCGCGACCGCCGAGCCGGCTCGCGGCCGGACAATATTTTTCTTCGTTGACGATGTGCACCTGGCAGGCGACAGCTTAACGCGCGCGCGTGCACTCCTGACGCGGTTCGTGGATAACAAAATGATCGCCGGAGATCGCGTGGCAATCATTTCAACCAGCGGTGGGATTGGATTTCTCCAGCAACTGACCGACAACAAGTCCGTCCTGCGCGAGGCCATCAGTCGTATTCGCGCGAAATCCGATCCGGAGTCGACGGCCAGCCACGTTCACATCAGCGAAGTCGACGCCAACATGGTCGCCAACCACAGCGATCGTGGTCTGTTTACCTATCTGGTCGCCGAAACCATGCGCGAGTATCAAATGAAGAGTCCCATTGGGGCCGCTACCATGGTGAAGAATCGCGTCCAGCAAATCAACGCGCAAGCAAAGACCGCCGAACTCGAGACGCTTTCGCGGCTTGAAAGTTTTGTTCGCTCGACTGCGCCGCTCGCCGGGCGCAAAGTTGTCTTCTTTATTTCAGACGGTTTTGTAGTCGATACCAAGAGGTCCAACGGTCTCGAGGTAATGCAGCGCGTCAGCGTTGAAGCCGCAAAGGTAGGCGCGGTAATTTACTCTCTGGGCACGCGCGCGAATGTTTTTGGCCCTGGCGCGGACGTCTCGCGGAGCGATTTTCCTGATACGGGTGGGGGAACTGCGTGGCGAAGTTTGATTGAAGATAAAGCTCCGCAGGAGCCTTTGGAAACTCTGGCGGACGAAACGGGCGGCCGTTCTTACTTGAATTCCAACGCGCTGGACGACGGGCTTTCTCAGGCGCTGGCCGAAAGTTCGTCTTATTACCTTTTGTCGTGGAGGCCTGACTCAGAAAATCAGCGGGCCGGTAAATCGCGGGTCGAAATTTCGATCAAAGATCGGCCGGATCTGCGGGTGAGGATGCGGCGGCACTTCTTTGATTTGAAGCCGACCGAAACAGTTAAGCCGATCGCCTCTTCGACCAACGCACCTGAGGACGAACTTCGCAGCGCCCTCGGCTCGCTCTATCCGCGCCGGAATCTGCCCACTTCCGTTTCGGCCACTCTCGCAAAAACCGAGAAGGGCGCCGGACTCAACATCCTGATGCAGTTGGACTCTGAAATGCTGAACTTTGAAGCTGGAGAAAAGCAGAACGCAGTCGTTGATGTTCTGGGAATCGCGCTGGATGATCGTGGGCTCTTCTCGAGTTTCAAACAGAGACTCGAAATCCCTCGCGCGGCCGTGGGAGAAAGCAATCGTTACGTGAAATGGACGCAGACCCTAACGTTGCCGGCCGGTATTTATCAGGTGCGGGTTGCCGTTCGAGACCGGCAGACCGCCCGCACGGGAAGCGCCATGTTGTGGATCGAGATTCCGGCATCGACACCCGGCCGATGATTCCCGCAACGATGGTGAGACGGTACTGAACCGCGTTTAAGGCACACTCGACTTCTTCAATATCTCTTCGATCGTTCGATCGAGAGCAATCTTCCAGGCGCCATCTTCTTTCGCGAAATACATCATGTCCCACTTGTTGGTTTCTTCGTTGTGAAGCTCGAGGGTCGCCTCGTTACCATTAATCTTTTCGTTGCGGGTTTCGGGTATCTTGTCGGTCTTGGATGCGGGATTATCGAGCTGCTCCTTGATGGCGTCGTCTACCGTCTTATTTTGCTCTTTCGCCGACTTCTCCATGATGGCCAACGAAGTCTTTGAGAGATTCTTCTTCATTCCCGCGACATCTTTTTTCTGCTGTGCTTCAAAGAAAGCTTTGAAGGTCGCGGTGGGCGTCGAGCCGGACTTACAACCCGCCACTGCGAGCATCAGCATCAGCGCCACAAACAGGGTTCGTTTTCTCATTATGTCTCCAATAATGTGCCGGGAATCTATGGTGTAGCTTTCTTGTGCGAAAGGATGTTGCACGTATCTTCAGCGCTGGTTGGATCGATTGCGACGGTGCCTTCGTCGATGTGTTGAATGATTCCGTCTTTGTCGATCACGAAAGTTGCGCGATTTCCGAAGCCCTGATCTTCATTGAAGATACCGTAATCTTTCACCACGGTGCGTTTGAAATCGCTGAGCAGCGGAAAGGTAATGCCGTTCTTGGCCCCGAATTCTTTGTTAGCGGGAACGCTGTCGACGCTGAGTCCGAAAATCTGCGTGTCGGTAGTTTCGAATTTGGCGATATCAGCCTGATACGCCTTCATTTCCTTCGTTCAACCACCGGTAAAAGCGAGCACATAAAAGGCGAGCACGACGTTCTTCTTGCCTTTGAAGTCGCTCAGCTTGAATCGCAGGCCCCTGCCATCCGGACCCATGGCAGTGCTCGGAAGCGTAAAGTCCGGCGCCTTGTCGCCAACTTTCAAATTCGTGTGCGGCGCGGCCGGGCGTTGCGCCGCGGGGCTGGGGCTCGCCGTCGGAGTCTGCGCGACCGCAATGGAAGCGACGGCAAATAAGAAGACGATACAGAGGGTTCTCTTAATCATTTGTTTGACTCCTACTGACGAATTATTGCCGCGAGAGTTTACCTCGCGTGAGGAGATATGACAACGAGCTTTTGCCAAATACTAATCCCCAATCCAGCCATCGCAATCAAAACTCAAGAATTCCTCAAGGGGCGATCTGCACAATACGGGCGTTCGTCAGGACCGCTCTGCGATACGGGTATGAACGCATTGTTTATGAAGATCCAGGAACACTTTATTCACGAGAAAATCGCGACTCCCAATGTTGCGCCACGAACTTCGCGCCCGCGGCTGCTAAAACTGCTTACGGACAACCTCAACTCAGCGAACGCCACGATAATCAATGGCCGCGCCGGGTCGGGAAAGAGCGTGCTGGCCACGGATTTTGCCCGCCATGTAGGACGGGCGGTCGCCTGGTACAAAGTCGAAGCGGCGGACAACGACTTGCGCGTCTTCTGTGAGTACCTGGCCGCGGCGGTGCGGCGACAGCGTCCCTCGATCGATGCGAAGGCCTTGCTTGAGTTGACAGAGACGGTTGAGAACGATCGAGCGGAACTGTTGGCAGAGGCTTTTGTCTTTCAACTGA
>DASWQK010000618.1:0-2668 GCA_036403735.1 Pyrinomonadaceae bacterium | reverse complement strand
AATTTGAAGTGAACAGAAAAACCAAAATTGACATGTCGGCGGCAGCGGTAACTGCTCGCCTCAAACTCGCGTGCGATCTGGGGGATGCCGAGAGGCTAATGACGGTGATCAGATCAGCGATGGCCGAGATTTGTGGTGAGAGACCTATTCCGGAATTACCCTGGCTACAAGCACAATTCACTGGCAAGAAGACTCAATGAGATCCTACGTTCCTGCCTACCAACTGATTTCTCCGCCAACATTAAGCGAAGCTCTGGATGTTCTCGCGCAGAACAACGGAGCCTGGAAACCTTTCGCCGGCGGCACTGATCTGATGGTCCTGCTCGAGGCCGGAAAGCTGCCGCAAAAAAATTACGTCAACATTTGGAATCTAAAAGAGCTGCGCGGAATCGAAGTGAGCGATGATCACGTCACCCTCGGTGCGTTGACCACCTACACCGAGGTCCAAAATCACGCGGTGCTGCAGAAAGAATTTCCGATGCTGGTGCAAGCCGCGAAAGAGACTGGCGGCATTGCGATTCAAAATCGCGGCACGCTGGGCGGAAACATAGTAAATGCTTCGCCGGCAGCAGACTCGCTACCCGCTTTGCTCGCTTACGATGCCGAGCTCGAATTGATATCGAAGCAAGGGGTACGACAAATTCCATATTCGAAATTCCATAATGCCTACAAGCAGATGGACCTTCGTGCCGGCGAGTTGTTGCGGGCCATTCGTTTGCCGCGCAGAGGCGATCGATTTGATTACTATCGCAAAGTTGGCACCCGCAAGGCACAGGCAATTTCGAAAGTTTGTTTCGCGGGAGTTATTAGAATTGTTGACGGCAACGTCGCACACATTCGCATAGCGCTCGGCAGCGTCGCGCCGATTCCCATTCGTTGTGAGAAAACCGAAAGATCGCTGCATAATCAGCCGCTGAATAGCGAAGCGATCAAGCTGGGCGCGTCGACGATGAGTTCCGAGATTGTTCCGATCGATGACATTCGTTCGACGCGCGACTATCGTTTGCGCGTTTCATTGAACTTGCTTCAGGATTTTCTGGCGCGCGCATCCACATCTTGAACTTTCTGTCTTGCAACACATCACCGTTAGTGGGGCATCCTCACGTGCGTTACAATCGCGTCTCGAATTCCATGAAGGTTATCGCAACCCCTGCGAAGCTTTACCTGTCTGCTGCGATTGCGGCGTTCCTCTTTTTCTTTTCCACTGACGCGTTCTCACAAGGGCCGCCAACCGCCCCGGCATCCGATCGTCCAGTGAATGTGCTGGTCCTAGGTGATTCAATTTCGTGGGGCCAGGGTTTGAAGGATGAGCACAAAGCTTCGTCTCTGGTTAAGAGTTGGCTGGAGCAACAAACCGGACGCGAAGTACGCCAGATGATCAAGGCCCATTCGGGAGCCATCATCGGCTCGACAGATCTCTCCGAAGACAAGATGGCGCGCGACGCGGCCGCCGAGCTCGATGGAGAGTTGAGCCGCGCCTATCCAACCATCAACGATCAGATCGATTATGCCCTGAAGATGTCCAATCCGGCCGTCATCGATCTGGTGATGGTGAATGGATGCATTAACGATGTGGATTCACGTCGCTTACTGAATGCGGCGAACACACCCGACCACATTCGCGACCTGGCCCAGGCGAAGTGCGGCCCACCGGTTGAGGCCCTGTTGACGCGCATTACGACCGTATTCCCGAAGGCTTATGTCGTGATCATTGGTTACTATCCGATTCTTTCCCAAAGGACCGCTAACGATTTGTTCATGAGAGCGCTGGCGAAAAGATTCTATACGCCAGAGCCGGGCGCGCCGAAGATGAATGACAAAGCGTTGCGTGCCCGCCTGATCACGATCTCGCGCGAGTGGTATGAAACATCTGATCAAATGTTGTCGGCGGCGGCTCGCAAGATAGACGCACAATTGGCGACTCGTGGCTCGTATCAGCGCGTGCTGTTTGCTGATCCCGGCTTCCGCGACGAAAACGCATTCGCCGCTAAAGATTCGCGCTTGTGGGGATTCAATGCTTCATGGTTAAGAAAAATGCTGGTCGTGTTGACGCTGGGACGGGTGCAGTTGCGGACGAACGACGAACAACGAAGTCATCGCAGTGACTTGTGCAAATTTTTCTTTAAGAAGCCGGCGCAGGAAACGGCGGACCAGGAAGCGCAGCGAGAAGACCGGCTGACGCGTTGCAAGCTCGCGGCGGTTGGACATCCGAACCGCAAAGGAGCTGCGATGTACGCGGACGCAATCGGCCGATCTCTAAAGCCGCTAATAACTGACACCGGATGGCTCAAGCAAAACGCCCCGGCTGCGGTCGCCACCCCCTCGCCTTAGGACGCGTGGTTAAATCGCTATTGCCACACCACTCACAGCCGTGCTAAATGTCCGCTGATGGAGGATGAACAACTATGAATGCAGACCTTTCAGAATTTCGACGAGGCGTGATCGCGCCCGTGGAATGTATAAAGGAAGGCTGGGCGCTAATCAAAGATCAGTATTGGCTGTTCCTCGGAATTTCCCTGGTGGGCATTCTGATTGGCGGCGCGGTGCCGATAGTTCTGCTGGGACCGATGATGATCGGTATCTTTCTTTGCCTTTTACAAAAACAGCGTAGGGAACCAGTTGAATTCGGCACGCTATTCAAGGGCTTCGAACAATTTGTTCCGGGTTT
>DASWQK010000617.1:0-10174 GCA_036403735.1 Pyrinomonadaceae bacterium | reverse complement strand
CTTTGCGTCTTTGCGCCTTGGCGGGAAACTTTTTCTGCTTCTGAATTTAGCCCACAGTATTCGCAGACAGCCATTGTCCGCCGTCCACGACCAGCACCGCGCCGTTGATAAAGCTCGCCGCGTCCGAGCAGAGGAAGACCGCCGCCTGCTCTACGTCGCGGATGCGTCCGAAGCGACCGAGCGGGATGCGGCGTTTGAGCTTCTCTTTGACCTGTTCGGGGACGAGGCGCGACATGCCTTCCGTGTCTTCGATGGGGCCGGGAGCAATCGCGTTGACGCGTATGCCGTGCCGCCCCCACTCGACCGCCAGATTTTTGGTCAAAGCGTCAACACCGGCCTTCGCCGCAGAGACGTGCAGTTGATACGGCGTGCCGAGGTAATGCAGCGTCGCGCTGATGTTCAGAATCTGTCCGCGGTTTTTCTTCAGTTCTGCAAACGCCGCGCGACAAACATTAAATGTCCCCTTCAGATCGATGTCGACCACGGTGCCGAATCCGTTGGGTGACAGGTCTTCAGCTTTGGCCAGAAAATTTCCGGCGGCGCCATTCACGACAATATCGATCTTTCCGAACCGTTCAATAGTAGCGGCGATGGCGTTGGCAACTTCGTCAGGTTTGCGAACATCGGCGGCGACGGCGAAGGCTTCGCCTGTGCTTGGCTTTTCCTGCGAGTTGCCCTCGCTCACGCTCGGGCTTCTGACACGAGCGTCGTTGATTGCTTTCGCGGCCGGCTCGAGATGCTCAATGCTGCGGCTGACAAGCGCGACGTTTGCACCGGCTTCTGCCAGCGCGCGTGCCACGCCGCCCGTGATGCCAGTGCCGCCACCTGTGACGAAGGCGACGCGGCCCGCAAGAATTCCATCCGCAAATAGTTGGTTAATCATGTTGACGAACTGCAGCGGGCCCTTAACGTTGGGAAGGATTGAGTCAATCTGCCAGGATATATTCTAACCTAAAGTCATTATCCCGCTACGGAAATCAAGTCTTAATTCCTGAGCACGGAAGAAATCTAACCCAAGCAAGCCATCAACACGCGCACTCGGCGGCAGAGTATGAACTATGACAGGAAACTTGGAACGCTCCTGTCCCAGGGGCGAGATTCGACTCACCGAAAGACGGGAAGCATATTCGACGCCGCTGCCCGTTGTCATTTCCACGCGCTCAGGAGCTGAAGACGGATCGTAGCCAACGACCATGAGCAAGCCTGCATTGATTGTTGTACCTGTGGCGCCAGTATCAAGCGCGAGCCGTAGAACGATGTTGCCTAAAGGGCCAAAGAGTTCGGCTCGGACGAGGATTAGTCCGTGCCGCGTATTGAATGAATAACTCACAACACAACTACTGCGTCTTCGGGTATTTCACCGGTGTAGAGAATTGCACAACGCTTAGGCCGCAACGCTACCGCCTTACGATAGACTTCATCCCTGTCTTTGCTGTGATGAACGACCTTGCCCTTTAAGACTTCCAGCTGCTCATTCGTTTCGGGCTCGTCGACCAAAATCCATTCGGAATCGAATTGAGATTCAATTTCTCTGATTGTCATTACTCGCTCCACAAAACACCATGCCTTCCTGTTATGTGCCTTCATAATACGCGCGTTCCATACTTCGCGTCGCTGGAAATTACCCGCCCGGAATAAAAGGCCGCGCCTGCACAATATAGATCTGGCCTTTCATGTAAGCCCACTCGATGTCTTGATCTCTGCCGCGAAAGATCTGCTTGATTAGCGCGGCCGCGTTGGCCAGGCGCCGTACTACTTCATCGCTTAATACCGCGCGCTCGCCGCTGATCGGAATCTCCCTGATGCCTCCCTTTTCATCGAAGGTCAGCAGGCTGTCTTCTTCTGATCGCGTTAGAACCTGCACCGCGTTTGCTTTCGGCCGAAAGACGACTTGCTCGGCGATTCTCTGCCCTTCCACCACGCGCATGCCCAAACCGCGTTTTGCGCTGATGTAAATCGCCGGCTCTTTGCTGTCTTTATTAAATGGATCGGTCGTGATCATCACGCCAGAACTTTCCGAGTTGATTCCTTCCTGAATCAACACCGCCATGTAAATTTTCGCATGATCGATTCCGGCCCGCTCGCGCGCTTCGTATGCTTCAAAGTTCCAGACCGACGCCCAGACAGTTTTGATTCCTTCGATCAACTGATCGTCCGTCTTTAGATTCGGCATCGAGGTGTAAAGCCCGGCGCCGTTGAAATTCGGCAGGTCCTCGCTGTTGGTCGAGCTGCGGGCAAAAACTCCCTTGCCGGGAAACTCGGCATGCCAGCGGCGCAAAACGTCCGCGCGCAGTTGAGCGTTAACTATTCCCTTCTGAAAGTTGTCGCGCATCCACGTTAGATACGCGCGGCGATAAGCTGGATCGTGAACGAACTTCTGGTCGTTCATCATCGTGTAGATCGCATCGTCCAGTTTGTTCTCGCGGAGAAACTGATCGTAATAGAAAAATGGAATCGTGAATCCTGGCGGCACGGTAAAGCCCGGCGGCCGCGCGTGAATCATCTCACCCAGGTTCGCTGATTTCGCTCCATACGCAATCACCGACGGCGAGCGCTGCTCGGCCAGGCTGGCGATCTTTGTAACTGACAGATCCGAGCGCGGCTTCATCACGTCCAGCCGCTGCTTCAGGCGCTTTTGATACTCTTCCAACTCGTTGTTGTCAGCTTTCCTGATCGAATAGGCATCGCGCCGCGCGTCGAACTCAACCCACCAACCGTTATATTGCTTGAAAAGTTCCTGCGCGTTCTTGATGTAGACATTCGGAACGCCCCAGCCTTTCGCCAGCAGGTTGATGTGCGACAAAGGCGTCGAAGGTTTGCCGGTGATGATTCCGGCCACCGGCGGCAATTGCACCGGCACTTCATCGAGCACCAGAATTTCATTGAAGCCAATCTCAACGTGCTCGTCGAGTTTCGGGATCACATGAATGCGTCCCAGGGCCTTCGCGACATTCAGCGCCTGATAGTCCTGCCCTTTCGAAATCTCAGTTTGCAGTACTCGTTGAAGGCCAAGTTGTGAGGACGCGTCTTCCTGGCGCGACGAGTTCGGCTTGAATGCGACCGGCGTGAAGAAAGTCTTGTTGATGATGTCAGAAGCGAGTTTGATTTGATCCGCGGGAATCAAATCGCCTTCCCAAAATTCAAAGGTCCACTTTCGCACCGGCGTCTGGTAAGCGATTGTGCCCATAACGAAGCGCCGGTTTGGCTTCAGGTAATTATTCTCAAAGAAGACCTGGCCGCGTTCGAGCGACAGATAAGTGCCATTGACGAAGTCCTTGTGAAACTTGTAGAGCCTGGTGTTAACGTAATAGATCCGATTGTCGTGTTGGCGATCGATTAGGAACAGGACATGCGGCAGCGCGTACGGCGTGTTTGCATCGTAAACGACCGAAAGCGTGTCGAACTGCGATTGAGATTTAACGGCTGGAAGTGAAGTTGGTCCGTCGCCTTGCGCGACCGCGACAGACGCAGTGACAGTCACAATCAGAAACAGCAGCGATGTAAGAATGCATTTCATGTTTTCAAAACGTTAGGGCTGCGCGTAGCAAAGGTTAATTGCATGAATCAGTGCGATCCTGAGTCGCGTTGCCACTTCGATCGATTTCAAACTAATCAGCACAGACGAAGTATCACTTTCATCCAGCGTTCTGCCCATGGTTCCGTGTTCGTTCGCATGTTTGAAGACTTTGATCTTTGCGGGAGCACGAGTTGTCAAAGACAGTATCGCCAAATCGCGCAGGTTTGATGTAGTCACCATGGGATTCAGATCGCCGAGATCGATTCGATATTCCATGATTGCGTAAATGAGGGTGTTTGAAACCGTCGTTTCTCTCCTTAGCGGCTCCAGGCGATACCTTATCCGGCAGGTATTGAAATCCAGCGGTTCGAGTTTACGCGGAACGTCCGTCAGGACAAGATTTTTCGTGCTGCCCTCCCGATCAAGTTCCGTCTTGATCCATTTTAGTGTTTGCTCGAGCGGCGCGTGGTTGGCGTCGGAGGGAACATCCAGAGGGACCACCGGCTCATCCACTTTCGCAATCGCCGTCGAATCTATTTTTTCCGGAGTGATCACCTGGACGAACTCGCGCAGGATTGACATTTGCATCGGCGTGAGAGGAAACACCGTATCGCCCAACTTCATTACCACGCTGGCGGCGCTCGCCAGTTTTGCGAGCTCTCCCAAACTCACGTTTCGCATCGCCATGCTCTCGAGCGTCAATCCCTTACTCTTGCTTGTTGCCCCGACCAGGGCGATCGAAGGCAGCGCGGACCGAATCGCCTTCGCTTTGTCTTCATCGGATTTCACGTATGTTAGCAAGCCGAAATCCAGAATCTGATCGTCGGCTTTGACTCGCAGACGATGCGAGGCCTCGGCTTCGTAAACCGAGGTCAAAGAGTACGAGGAGAGGATTACGTTGATTCTGCCAGGGAGTTGAGTTGGTTTGCCTTGCTTAGCGTACGCACCCTCGAGCCGAATCGTCATGAATTGCGCGGGCATGTTGATTACATAAAGCACGTCGCTATCAACAATCGTGGTATCGATGTCGCTTGCGTAATGAGCATGCACATGCGTCTGCTGGGCGGCGGCGATGCAGGTCGCAACCAGCATTAGGGCGAGAGACATGAGGATCGATCGGGAATTCATCTGGCTTGCGAATTCAAGTCACACTGCAATAGTTTGGCGCTCTCCTGCACCAGTGATTCTACCAAATCATCGATATGCCTTCGCTCCGTCAAATAACTGTTGATGTTGACGCGCAGCGTGCGGCGGCCATGCAGGATCGTTGATGGGAAAAAAGCTTTGCCGCTCTTTTCGACTCTTTGCTGCAGAGCTTGCTGAATTTGATCCTGATCGGGACCAGTCATAGCACGAACAGTTTGCGGAAGGTATCGGAAACAACAAACCGCGGTTTCGATCTCGCCTACGCGTTCGAAGTCGGCCAGTGTATCCAATCGCCCTGCCAGATATTCGGCGAGTTCGATGTGTCGTTCAGTTGTTTCCGCATAGCCGCGCTTGCCCATGAACTTGAAACACATCCAAAGCTTTAATGAATTGAATCGCCGCGTGCCCATCTGGCCATAGCGAAAGAAATCGTATTGCGCATCTGAAAACCCGCGATCCTCACTGAGATACTCCGGCGACATGTCGAAAGAATTGCGCAGCACCTGGCCGCCATCGCGCACCAGCGTCGCGCCGCATGAGAAAGGAACAAACATCCACTTGTGCGGATCGAAAGTAATCGAATCCGCTAACTCAATCCCGCGCAACTTGTCGTTGTGCTTGCCTGAAAATGCGAGCGCGCCGCCATACGCAGCATCGACGTGAAACCAACAATTGTTGGCGCCGGCGATCGCTGCCAACTCGGGCAGCGGATCAATCACCCCGGTCGAGGTCGTGCCCGCCACGCCGACGATGCAGAAAGGCCGGCGTCCTTCGACGACGTCCTTCTTAATGGCTGCATTCAAACTCTCCAGTCGAATGTGAAATCGATTGTCTGTTTCGATCTTGCGCAAGCTTTCACGGCCCAGACCCAGGATGTCGAGGCTTTTTTCAACTGAAAAATGACATTGCTCAGAAGTGTAGACAGTTAGCCCAGCGGCGGCGTTGGCCCCTTTCTGTCTCATTTCGGGCGCGACGCGATCGCGCGCACACTTGAGCGCAATCAGATTCGCTTCCGATCCACCGCTCGCCAGAACACCGAACGCCTCGCTGCCGTAGCCGATCAATTCGCAGAGCCAGCGGATGACTTGCGATTCGACCATCGCCGACGTTGGACCATTGCGCCATGCGCCGGCGTTCTGATTGAGCGACGAGCATAACGCGTCCGCCCAAACGCCGATCGCCAGCGGCGTCGGATTGAATTGACCGAAGTAATGCGGACTCGGGACCTGCATCGCGTGCGGCGCCACTTCGCGCGCGAATTGATCGAGGATTTTTTCGGCGGGCGTTCCCGTAATCGGCAGAGGTTCGTTGAATAGCTGCTTAAGATCGTCCGGTGTCGCCGGCGAGGTGACGGTTGCAGAATCGAGGTGTGACGCATGCTCGGCAATTAGTTTGGTCACGGCGCGGCCGAGCTTCTCGTGTTGTTCTCTTAATGTTTCGCTGCTCATGTTATCTTCGTGGTCGTTTCAGAACCGGGAGCGATAGCGACCGGATCGTTGGTCAACGTCGCCTGAACGATCCCGTCGCTACCGCTCCGGGTTCTGACACAGACAATGTAAACAGAAGTTCAGAAGAAATGGCAACGCCTATTGAAGAGTTTGGAAAAGCATTCGAAACTCACGCGCTTGAATTCGGAGTTTCGCTGGATCCTCAGCGCCTCGAGCGGCTTATCGACTATTACGGGCTGATCATGAAGTGGAACGAGCGGCTGCATCTCGTGGCGCCGTGTTCACCGGCGGAGTTCGCCACCCGCCACGTCCTTGAGTCACTGACGCTGCTAAAACATCTTCCGGTTGGCGCCACGATAATTGATGTTGGGTCAGGCGCAGGCTTGCCCCTCATCCCCTGTCTGTTGGTTCGCGATGATCTCCGCGCTACCCTGATCGAATCATCAAACAGAAAAGCTGTTTTGCTTCGTGAAGCCCTCCGCCCCGTGGCGCCGCCAGATCGCGCGCAGGTGATCGCGGCTCGTTTCGAAGAGGTTGAGACTCCGCAGGCTGACTTCGTCACATGTCGAGCGCTCAATCGCTTCAGCGAAATCCTGCCGGCACTTGTCGATTGGGCCCCGCGGAATTCGACGCTTCTTCTTTTCGCCGGCGAATCAATTCGCAACCAAATTCAAACCATTCTCGGCTCGGTTACGGTCGAACGCATCCCTCATTCCGAACGACGTTTCCTACTAATCGCGCGCGCCACAAATTGACTGGGACGCCCGCGAAACTTTTCTGGAAGCACATAGGGATTAACGGTTTTCCCCTTGTACAGTCTTAATTCAAACACGCGGGTCAGCCAGTGCCTACTCAGCGCTACGGATCCACGAACGGGATTGAACGCTCTTGCATTTGGGGGTTTCGAAATGCGTCTTCTTACCAAAATGAGTTTAGGTCTTGCGGTGGTTTTGATTTCGATCGCAATTGCGCCCGCGGCAAAGGCCGATCCGGTTACGATCAGCAGCGGCGGATTTCATTTGTCGAACCTGGGGAACGACGGCACGGGCACACCAGGGATGGATTCGCTGACGGGCATCGCCACCTCGGTTACGCATAACTTTAACGGCGCCGGCAGCTTCATCGCTCTGCTGAACCCGCTTACGTTCACCACCGGATTCACTGGTCTGAATTCAGCCGGGGCGCATCCGTTCACTTTCTCTCAGCTGCTGACTATCAATGGTCAGACGCAAGTGCTTCAGCTGATCGGAACGATCGATATAAGCCATTTCGTCGATACGGTTCACATTAGCTCAGCAGCTCCGCTGACATTCACCTTCAAAACATTCTCAGTCATCGTTAACATAATTCCCACGGACGTTGAAGGATTCGGTGGATTGTCCTGCGGAGATTTGAAAGCGAAGATCACAGTCGTTCCCAACACTTCCGTGCCTGAGCCGGCGACACTTACGCTGCTGGGGTTAGGTTTGGCGGGAGCGGCGGCGAAACTTCGTAAGCGCCGAAAGAATAAGATCGCAGCGTAAGAGTGAGATGCCAGGTCGAGGCACCAGCCCGACTGTAAGGAAAATCATTGTCAATCCTGCATCGGAGCCCTTCCTCACGGTCGGGCTACTGCCGCGCTCATCTTTACGGGGCGTCTCTATTCAAAAGAAACGCCGCCTGAAGGCGGTACTCCAAACTTACTTCACTGTCACTGAAATCACTTGCTGGCCGGTGATAACGAATTCGGCAGGCGCCAGCTCTCGCTCAAAAACCTGAGAAAGTGCGAGCGCGGTATAGCCACCCGAGGTTCGCTCACTGTTGAGCGTCGCCACCATGGACGGCGGCAGATTCGGCAACTCGTTCGATCCAATCACCACGCCCGGCGCGGGACGCAAGAGCTTCAGATACAAACGATCGTTCTTCTTCATCTTATTGATGGCTTCGACCAGCTGTCCCAGTTCGCGCGGCACGAACGATTTCGCTGAAGATGCTTCCTGCAACGTTGCCCCATCGCCTACCATGATTAGCAACTGTCCTGAGGGCGCATCGTCGGGAATCTGCATCGGAATCCTTTCAACGAATTGCTTCCCTGAATCGGTGCGAACGTAAGCCTGAATCTCAACTTTGTCACCGCGCGCGACTTCGGTACGATCGAGTGAAATCCGTTCCAGGGTGGCCGCGCTTTTGTCCTCGGTCGACGTTACCTCGATTGTGATGCCCTTGATATTGACGTTATCGAAACCGCTGCTAAGCAGGGTCTGCGCCGGCGCGGCGATCGAACCCGCGGCCATCAGCGCTGCATTGACCGCTGAGAATCGCCGCTGAATAGTGATAGGTGATTGGCCATCGACATTAATCGATCCATCGATACTAATCGTGGCTTCACCGACGGACCGCTCGCGCGCCGCGATACTGTTATAGACACTGATGCTCAGGAGCAACGGCGTCAGATATTCATCGCTGACAATCTCATATTTGAATTGCTCGTCCTGGCCGCGACTGGTGTGCAGCGTTAGCTTTACCGAAATCATTCGCGAGGCATGGCCCAACTGTCCGAAGATCCCCGTGGCGCGATCTTGTGAAATTGAGCCGACCATTCGTCCTGGCACCGCGAGCTTGAACGAATTAAAAGTGTTGGGAATAACGGTAACCACCGAACTTTCGGTCATCGGCATGTCCGCGCCGCCCAAACTCAAAAACGGATGGCCGAAGGCGTAGATCTTTTCGCCATCGCGATAAGTGACAGTTCCAGCGGCAGCGATCGAGTAATCGCCGCGCGCCAGTTCGACAGTTACCGACGTTCCCGGACTTAGCGTTTTGTCGTCGAAAGCTTCCAGCGGCGTCATCGCGCCCGCCCCACCGACTCCGGATACCGGCAGCAAGCCACTCGCCGTCAACTGCGCCGAAAACAACGACAGCGTTTCCTGCTTGATTCCACTGAAGACAACCGGTGTCGCGATTGGCTGAATCGTCTGGCCCATCAAAGGCACGAGCGCGGAGCCGGTCGCGACTGGAGCCACCAAAGAAGTTGATGTCACGCTCTGGCCAGGCAGCGTCGGCTTCCATTCCGTGCTGGCCAAAGAACTAAATGAAACTGGTCGCGCTTCGCCGCTGCGCGGTTTCTCGCCGGCCCGCTCAAAGATGTCGATCATTTGTTTGATCGGCGTAATCCCGCAGATTGGTTCCTTCGCGAACGGAAAACTATAAGCGATAGCGCCGACCAATTTGTTGTCGATGAAAACCGGCGAGCCGGACATGCCGGCAAAGACACTGGTTCTGGCAACGTTTTCGCCGGACAATCTCGCGATGATCGTCGACTGGCGCGGACCGGCAAAACCATTGAGGACGCCCAGAATTTCAATTCCGAACTCCTCGGGCTCGCTGCCCGCAAAGACCGTGCGCGCGGTTCCCTTCATTCCCGGCCGCAAATCTTCCAGTGCGAACAGAGGGGTTACGGGCGGTGTGCTCTTCTTATCGAACTTAATCTTTGTTTGCGCCTGCGCAGTGACAATGGCCAACAGAAGAAGAGCGGCGGCGATCGTTGATGTGGTTCGATTGATCAATTGCATGAATTTGATTACCAGGTCGATTGATTCGGATCGGGCGAGTGCCTGCGCCACTATAGCCCAAACCAGCTAAAAAATAATAGCATGACGCCAATGTTGGATGTCGAAGCTTTCATTCTGGTTGGCGGCAGGTCGAGCCGCATGGGAAAAGATAAGGCGGGTCTCCCGTTCGGCGACCGGTCCGCCGTGGCGTTAATCGCCGCTTCACTTCAGGTTGTCTCTCATACAATTAGGAGCGTGGGTGGGGCCGTTCCTGCCGTCGAAGGATTGCCGAATATTGCCGATGCGCATGACAGGTGGGGACCTCTGGCCGGCATTGAAGCAGCCCTCTGCAATTCCAATTCTGAATACAGCTTGATCGTCGCCTGCGATCTGCCATTCGTTACCGGCAAATTATTTGAGAGATTGATCGGGGTAGCTAATCATTCGGCAGCAATTGTGCCATTGCAGAGCGACGGTCGCTCGCAGCCACTCTGCGCAATCTACCGGCGCACGCCTTGTCTAGCGGCGGCCCG
>DASWQK010000616.1:0-9455 GCA_036403735.1 Pyrinomonadaceae bacterium | reverse complement strand
TCTCTGAAACTAAAGACGTAGTTGAAATCGCCAGTCCGCGCGGCGTCGTGGCCGGCATTATCCCTTCGACCAATCCTACTTCAACCGCAATCTTTAAAATTCTGATCGCGATCAAATCTCGAAATGCGATCGTGCTTTCACCGCATCCGTCGGCCGCGCGTTGTATCAACGAAACAGCGAAAGTAATGCGCGAGGCGGGGGTGAAAGAAGGCTTGCCCGCCGATGCGATCGGTTGCATGACCACCGCGACCATCGAAGGCACGGAAGCTTTGATGAAGCACAAGATGACTGCGGTCATCCTGGCGACCGGGGGCATCGGTTTAGTGCGCGCGGCTTACTCGTCAGGTAAGCCGGCATTCGGCGTCGGTCCCGGCAATGTGCCGGTCTTTATCGAACGCTCGGCTGATGTTCCCAAAGCAGTGCAAGACATCCTGACCGGCAAGTGTTTTGACAATGGGACGATTTGCGCTTCAGAGCAGGCAATCGTCGTCGATGCGCCCATCGAGATGGCAGTGCGCGAACAATTCAAGTTGCAGGGCGCGCACTTTCTCAATCAATCGGAAGCGGATCAACTGGCGAAGATCGTGGCCACGCCTCAGCGAAGTCTGAATCCGGGGATTGTCGGCAGATCAGTCGAAGTGATTACGAAGATGGCCGGCATCAAGGCGCCGCCAGGAACGCGATGCTTGATGGTTGATGTGGGCGGAGTAGGACGTGATTTTCCTTTGTCGATGGAAAAGCTCTCACCGATTCTCGCTTTCTATGTCGAAGACGGGTTGGAACGCGGCGCGGCGCGCTGCAACGAAGTTCTTCATTATGGCGGCATGGGCCACACTGCGGGCATTCACACGAGATCGCGTGAAGCCGCAATTAAATATGGGTCCGAGATGCCGGCGTCGCGCATCACCGTCAATACGCCGACGACGCACGGGGCAATTGGATTCTCGACAGCACTGCCGCCGTCGATGACGCTTGGCTGCGGATCGTGGGGCGGCAATGTAACTTCGGACAATGTCTCGCCGTTGCATTTGATGGATATCAAGCGCGTAGCTTTTGAGACGCGCCCGGTCGCCAGCAAGCGTCCGGCAGCCACAGCGCAACCGGCGGCCATGTCGCGACCATCAATCACGACCAATGCGCCCGCCACGGTTCAGTCGTCAGCAGCTCCAAAGGTAAGTCGCCAGGAGATCGCCGCCATAGTCGATCGCTTTCTTGCGAATCGTCAGCCCGAACCGGCGCCTTTGGCCGGTCCGCCGCCGCCAAAAATTGATCAGTCGCCGAGCGCCGCAGGCAATGGCGGGGCTAACAGATCGCAGGCAGGCAGACCGCCGGCAACTCCGGCTTCATCAAATGGACACGCGGCTGCCGAGTTTGTTAGTGAAGACGATGTGAAGCGGGCAATTCAAAAAGGCGAGAAGATTTACGTCGGACCAAAAACAATCATCACGCCGTCGGCTCGCGACATCGGGAATCCAGCGGAAGTGTTTGCTAAGGCGGGATCTTAGGGCTTAGTTCTTAGAGCTTAGCCCTCTGAATTCAAAGTAGCGCCGCTAATGACGAGAAACAAAAAACCAAGCTCTAAAATCTAAGCACCATGTTCCTAGGCAAAGTCGTCGGCACAGTTTGGTCAACCAAGAAGTCACCCGATCTCGAGGGCGTGCGGTTTTTGATTGTTCATCCGTATGACCTCGATCATGAGCCCACTAAAAATGTGGTGGTGGTGGCAGATCGTTTAGGGGCGGGCACGGGTGAGACGGTGATGTGCGCTTACGGTAAAGCCGCGCGCACGGCAATCGGAAATCAGGACATGTCGATTGAGGCGGCGGTTGTCGGCATCGTAGATCGCGTCGATCTTACCGACACCAAATCCGAAGAGCTGCGGGAAGTCGCGCGCTCACTCGGACGCGACAACGGCAGCCGTTAGAAAAGAGTTAGCCACGAAAAGGCACAGAAGGCACAAAGAGAAAAAGGAAATCTCCCTTCGGTAAGTCTTAATTTTGTTTGTGCCTTTTGTGCTTTTTTGTGGCTAAAATCTCTTAGCATCGCAAATGGCGAATGAAGAATTAATTTATCGGATTACTCGAGCGATCTATGACCGGTTAGGTGCAGCCGCCGACGAGGGCACGGTCGAGCTGTTGGTCACCGATATCTATCGAACTGTCGAACCGGCGATTGGTAAGAACGGCTCCGCGCTGCAGACACCAGTGCCGGCCCGCGCGACCTTTGGCGATTCCGGAGCGCAAGCGGGCTCAGCCAGTCGGATCGTTATCTCAGTTTTTGGCGTGGACCATCCCGGCATCGTGGCGGGAGTCGCTGAGATTCTTTCTGAAGCGCAATGCAGCATCATCGATATCAATCAGACGGTCGTTCAGGGCAAATTTGCGATGGTGATTATCGCTGACACCGCGCGCGCGCAATCGTCCGTAGCCGATTTGAAGAATCGCCTGCGCAGCGAAGGCGAGAAACTCGGTGTACACATTTATGCGCAACGGGAAGATCTGTTCAATGCGATGCATCGGATCTAGACATTGCCGATTTTCAATTATTAACCACAGAGGACACAGAGAAAAAGAACGACTAAACAGAACGGTTGAGGCACTTTCTATTCTTCGTGCTTTCCTCTGTGTCCTCTGTGGTAAAACCTATTTCTTATGTCGCAGCCTGAAATTTCACATCGCTGTCCTGCTTGCGGAGTGTCGATTCGTGACTTTGACGAAGGGGCTTTGTTCTGTCCTGAGTGCGGCCAGCCGCTCGCGACCGGGGAGACACACGAAACAAATATCGTGACCAAGAACGCACCCGAGACAGATGAGATTCCAGCTCAGCCAGTCGTGTCCCGCGCGGACGACAGCGCGACCGAGTCTGCTGCGGTCTCAGACGCAGTTCCTGAACAGCCCAGAGTTGACGAACCGTCTAAGCACGACAGTCCGGAACTCTCGACTGAGGCCGTCGCGCCGCCAACGAATGATCCTTCCAAAGCGCCGCGGCATGGCGCGCGCGAACGAACTCGTGAGACTTTGCATCGCGCGTCGAACGTGGCGCGGGGCGCGATCGAAGATAACGTGAAGCGGGTGGAAAAAATTCATCACGTCTCAAGCGTCATGTTCGAGGAAGCTCACTACGATCCGAGCCTGCGATTTGTCCTGGTGGCGTTGGGACTGTTTCTCGTCTTCGTCCTGCTGCTGGTGCTCAGCAAAGTGATGGGATAGACAGCAGAAGTCAGCGATCAGAGGTCTGACGTCAGAAATAAGCGAAATCTGGTCTCTGATTTCTGACCTCCGTTTTATGGAATATTCTCAAGCCGAAATCCTGCAAACCGTCCGCATGACCGAGATGGAGCATCTCGACATTCGCACGGTGACCCTTGGCCTGAGCCTGCGCGACTGCGCCACTGAATCACTCGAAACTACGGGACAACGGGTGCGCGAGAAGATCGAGCGCGTCGCCTCGCGTCTGGTCAGCACGGTTGATGAAATTGGCGATGAGATTGGGATTCGGGTCGCGAACAAACGCATTGCGATCACTCCCGTTTCAATTCTTACTGAAAGCGCGCGTGGCAACCCGGTCGATCTCGGCCGAGCAATTGATGAAGCTGCCCGGTCGGTTGAAGTGGATTTCGTAGGTGGCTATTCGGCACTGGTGCACAAAGGGTTTACGCGCAATGAAAGTGAGTTTTTTGATTCGATTCCGGAGGCGCTCGCATCAACTGAACGATTATGCGGGTCGGTTAACGCCGCAACGACGCGCGCCGGAATTAACATGGACGCGGTCGCCCGCGTGGGGCGATTAATAAAGGACGCCGCAGAGCGAACGCGCGATCGCGGTGGCCTGGCCTGCGCCAAGTTTGTCTGCTTCGCGAATGCCGTTGAAGACAATCCCTTCATGGCGGGAGCGTTTCACGGCATCGGCGAACCGGAAGCCGTACTGAACGTCGGCGTGTCCGGGCCGGGTGTCGTCAATCACGCAGTGCAACATGCGGACCCTAATCTGCCTTTGCATGAACTCGCGGAACTAATCAAGAAGCTTTCATTCAAACTGGCGCGCGCGGGTGAACTGGTCGGGCGCGAAGCCGCGCGCCGTCTGGGAATTCCTTTCGGCATCATCGATCTATCGCTGGCGCCGACGCCGGTGCCCGGAGATTCAGTCGCGAACATCATTGAAGCCATGGGATTCGAGCGGGCCGGAACTCATGGCACCACGGCCGCGCTTGCATTGTTGACTGATGCGGTAAAGAAAGGCGGCGCGATGGCCAGCAATTCGGTGGGCGGGATGAGCGGCGCTTTCATTCCGGTTTCAGAAGATGCCGGCATGATCGAAGCCGTGCGCCTCGGCGCGCTTAGCCTGGACAAGTTGGAAGCATGGACCAGCGTCTGCTCTGTCGGCATCGACATGGTCGCCGTGCCGGGCTCGACTTCCGCGGAAACAATCGCCGCCATCATCGCTGACGAAATGGCAATTGGGGTGATGAATAACAAGACAACCGCGGTTCGCATCATTCCGGTGCCGGGTCGGGAAGTGGGCGAGATGGTTGAGTTCGGCGGCTTGCTGGGGACCGCGCCAATCATGCCGGTGAATCGGTTTTCTTCTGATCAATTTATTCGTCGTGGCGGCAGGATTCCGGCGCCAGTGCAGAGTCTGAGGAATTAATTCGATGAGTCGGCGCAATATACGCATGTTCACTATCTTGGTAATAAGTCTCATCGGCGCGGTTATGGTGAGTGGCCAGGCAAACAAGTCGCAGGCTAAACCGGATCTCAGCGGAGCTTGGCGGCTCGATTCTGGTCGTAGCAATATCGGCAAATCCAGAGCGGCCTCAAACGAGGAAATAAGAATCACGCATCTTGACCCAGAGCTCAAAATCTTCACAACGATTGTCGTCAACGGACAACCCGATCAACGAGAATTCACTTATTACACAGATGGCCGCGGAGAAACCAATCCGGCGACCGTGTGGCTATCCACTAACCCTCAAGCCAAACCGTCGCATCCACCCGAAACAGCCTCTAAGACAAAATGGAACGGCGAGAAGATCGTCACTCGCTATACGATTCGATTGATCGCCGGCACTCATGTCGTCGAAGAAGAGGTGGTCGAAGAGTGGAAACTTTCAGTTGACGGTCAGACACTAACCCAAAGCAGACGCTTTGTAATGCGAGGCGATCGAGAACCCGGCTCTGTTTTCATTCCATCAGATCGCCCTGATGACAAGCGAGTGTATAATCTTCTCTCTAAATAGGATTGAGAGGAACAATGCAGGAAGCACTCGGACTAATTGAATGTCGCGGCCTGGTCGCGATGATTGAAGCAGCCGACGCAGACTAAGAGGTTGACACCATGTCGAAAAGAATGACAACTCTCGATGATGCCGCTTCGGTTTCGTTGCCATCCGAAGCGGTTGACGCTCTGGGCGTAAATGCGGGCGATGAACTTGATATGAAATCGTTGGACGGGCGCTGGTAATCCGTTCTGTAAGTGAAGCCCAGCGTTCGCGCAGCTTTGTTGAGCTGTTCGAATCAATACTTAAGAAACGTCGCCAAGCATACGACCAATTGGCGGAGGGGCCAGGTTAATTGTCGGGAATAGTCGTATGAGATTTCCCGACAAATTGGACTAGGAGCAACTGATGGAACGTGAAGCATTAGGATTAATCGAATGTCGCGGCCTGGTCGCGATGATTGAAGCGGCCGACGCCGCCGTGAAATCAGCAAACGTCGTGCTGGTCGGTTGGGAAAAAATCGATGCCGGCCTGGTCACCGCGATCGTGCGCGGCGAGGTTGGGGCCGTGAAAGCAGCGGTTGAGGCCGGCGCCGCCGCGGGCCGCAGAGTCGGCGAAGTCGTCAGCACGCACGTTATCCCGCGCCCTCATGCGGAAGTCGACGAAGGCATTCCGGTGCTTCACACGGGCGAAACTACGCGCAAGAAAATCAGCGGCTCAGTTCCCGCTAAACGTTAGGTCTGCTAATCAAGCCGGGGGAACCCAACCTCAATGTCAGAATCAAACGCCGATACTTCGCCGAAATTCGATCGACGACCGTGGGGGACCTTCAACGTCATCGATGAAGGCGAGAACTTCAAAGTCAAACGCATCGAAGTTCTGCCGGGTAAGCGTCTGAGTTATCAAAAGCACGCGCAAAGAGCAGAGCACTGGGTGGTGGTCCAGGGCACTGCGAAAGTGACCCTTGACGATCGCGACATCATCGTCACCTCGGGGCAAGCGATTGACATCGGCATTGGCTCAGCCCATCGCGTCGAAAACCCCGGTGATGAACTGCTGGTCTTTATCGAAGTGCAACGCGGCAGCTATCTCGGCGAAGACGACATCGTGCGCTTGCAGGATGATTTTGGGCGGGCGGAATGAGAGCAGAGAGTCAACTTGGGACATGAAGTCAGTACTGTCCGCGGTAGCGGATGGGTCGAATCGGCAACTTGTAAACGCCGCGCTCGGTCAACTCGGAGGTTGAGCCAACGATAATCTCTCCAGGAGGTCTTCTCACCATGCCAAAAAAAAGTGTTCATCTCATTTCGCGGTGAAGATGTACTGAAGGTTAATACTCTACGCGGCTTGGCACAGTTCAAGAATGTCAGTTTCGTGATGGATGACGCGTCTTTACGCAAGGCCATTGAGAGCAAAGACGACACGTATATAAGGAGCGTTATACGTCCCAAGATTCGCGATTGCGATATTTGTCTCTGTATGATCGGGATGTGATCCAATCCGCCATAACCAATGTCATAGGCCCAACCGTCGCCGCCAACGATCCAGACGCTCTTCTTGACCAGTGCGTCGGCCACACCTAAGAGATCGCGCGCTTCCGTGGTACGCACGCCTCCGGCGTGCAGCTCGCCAGAGGCGAGCGGCGGCTGTCGTAGCAAACCTCGGCGGCACGCTCATCACTTCGTATCCGAATAATTTCCAATCGCCGGAAGCCCGGCTGGCCATTAAGATTAACCGGCACTTTGATTGGAATCTCGGATATCAGTATTTCGCTTACAACGAGAGCAAGTTTCTCAATACTTTTCCGGGCAGCCCGCGGGCCCAAAACTATCACGCGCATCTGCCGTACATGTCGTTGCGTTTGTACATCGGGCGAAAGGAATAGCGAACGTAATTGACGTTGATGCGGAGAAACCAAACTCCAGCTTAGGTCCACCGCCGCAGCGACGCGAATCTGATGAAGCGATTCAATCCTTCGCTGCGAGTGGATCAGGAGAAAGAGTATTACACGAGCGTGCACGGCATTCGCGCGCCGAGTGATCCGCTCTCATCAGTTTATCCGGCAAACGTGGCTGAAACTTGCTCGAAGTGTCACGCGAGCGCCGATTACATGAGTCCGTTCGGAATCCCGAGTGACCAGTATCAGAAGTACAAGACGAGCGTTCACGCCAAAGCGATTTACGAAAAGCAAGATTTGTCGGCGCCAACCTGCAACGACTGCCATGGTAATCACGGCGCAACGCCGCCCGGCATCACTTCGGTTGCCAACGTGTACGGGCAGTGTCACGCGCGCCAGGCTGAGTTGTTTCAGACCAGTCCGCACAAGGCCGCCTTTGATCAGAAACAGTTGGGAGAATGCATCACCTGTCACAGCAACCACGCGATCTTCAAACCAAACGATCAGATGATCGGCACACAGCAGGGAGCGCTCTGCATCAACTGTCACACGAGTGGCGACAAGGGCTTTGCGGCGGCCGGAATGATGCGCTCGCGTATTGATGATCTGATCGCCAGCATCGACAAATCGACTGCGATACTGAACCTGGCTGAACGCAAAGGCATGGAAGTGAGCAAGCCGAAGTTTGAATTGAAGGGCGCCACCGATGCGCTGACGCACGCGCGCGTATTGATTCATTCTTCGTCGACCACCGACGTCGATAAGGTCGTCGCACCGGGTCTCGATGTTGCTGGCAACGGCTATCAGGCAGGACTCGCCGCGCTGGGCGAATGGAAATTCCGCCGGGAAGGCCTGGCCGTCTTGCTCGTATTTATTTTATTCCTGGCTCTGCTGGTTTATCTTAAGGTTCGACAGATTGAGAAACGTCAGTCCGTAAGGTAGTCCGTTTAGCGACTCCAATCGAAGATAAAGTGTACAAATCATTTCGCCGTTACGGCTTTACCTCAAGTGAAACGAAAAGGGAACTGCACAAATAGATTCATCGGGCTGGCGGTATTGATCGTCGCGGCGATATCGCTCTCAATTGTCGTCGCGGATGGCAGTCTGACAGCCTTGGCTGCACCGCAAACGCGACCTCAACAGCGGCGCATTCAACCACCGCAGACCCCGCCAAAACCGAAAATCGATTACGCAAAGTTCTCGCATCAGACGCACGTCGTCGCGCAGAAGCTGGCCTGCAATTCCTGTCATAAAGTTCCTTCGAAGAACTGGAAGGAAATGCGCAAGGGCGACGCAGCCTTCGCTGACGTCACGGATTCCCCTGAACACTCGTCATGTTTGAATTGCCACCGGACGCAGTTCTTTGCGCGCGAGCGGCCCGCGCCCACTATTTGCTCGAACTGTCACCTTGCCGTAACACCGCGCGACGCCGCGCGTTGGCTGTTTCCAAGTCTCGGCGACCTGACTGATCCAAAACTGAAGCGTAGAGAATTTGTTTCTGAGTTCGGCGTCGGCTTTCCGCATGACAAGCATATCGATGTCGTGGGACTCAATAGGATTCCGTTTAGAGGCGGCCTCCCGGCCGGCCTGTCGGGCAGTAGCCCGACTCAAAACGATGTCACCTTGGTTGCTGTTTCATTTCAAACGAAAAAGCCTGCGCCGCCGAAGAGCTGTCCGGTGTGTCATGAGACTTACCAACCACAGGGAAATTCCAGCGAAGAGTTCGTGACGAAACCGCCGAAAACTATCGGCGATGTATTTTGGCTGAAGAAGGGAACGTTCAAGACAATTCCCAACAGTCACACGATCTGCTTCACCTGCCACAATACCGATTCGGGAATCGCACCTGAGCCGAAGAACTGCGAGATGTGTCACAAGCTGGCTGTGCGGAGGCAGATGAAAGCTGACTTCGATCCGAAGGTGGCAGCGACGATGGGAATCACAGATAAGCTGATGCTGGCGCGCTGGAGCAGAAGGGTTTCATCAGGCGCGTTTCGTCATGAGGGTGGCGAGCATCCTGATCTGAGTTGCCTGAATTGCCATAAAGTCGACAGCGCAACCTTCAGCACGATCGATCCAAAAACGATCAAGGTTCCCGTGCGATCGTGCGGCGGTGCGGACGGCTGTCATATCACGACCACCACCGATGAAGGTGGCGCCTTGAATTTCGAGATCGACAGCCGGAAGAAAGACCCAAATTTCGTGTGCTCGAAGTGTCATATTGGGTTCGGTAAGGATCCTCTTCCCGAGAATCATCCGCCGGCGATTCCGACGCCAAAGCCTAAGAAAGCAAATTAATGTTGCGAATCCAAGAGTTGTAATTGAGCTCCGTAGGAGCCGAAT
>DASWQK010000615.1:0-3977 GCA_036403735.1 Pyrinomonadaceae bacterium | reverse complement strand
ATCTTTGTGATTCACGTGATGGATGGCGAGAACGCCGGGCGTCTGCTGCCATTGCTCGATCGGTATCGATCCAAAGCGGCGGTAATCGTCATCAACTGCATGCCTGAGTTGATGAAGCGCACGCGGGTGGGCAAGTTGGATTTTGCGAAGCTGCCGGGCGTGAGTTCCGGCAAAGCGCAAAGAGCAGAGGGCAAAGAGTCGGAAACTTCAGGCGTCGGTAACTTACTAAAAGGTGTTGCGTCGTGGATCGGGCGACAGACTCGCAACGGAAAATCGAATGGCCACGGCCGCGCGGATTATTTGAAGTGGGCCGAGCGTCTGCCGGGACTACTCCGCTTTGTTCCCAATGCCGGCCGCTTGCGCGACGCGAAAAACTATCTCTTGGTAGTCAGCTATTTTCTGCAACCGACGCCAAACAATATTCGATCGATGATTTTGCTCGCGCTGAAAGAATATGCGGCGGGCGATCGATTGGGATCGATTGACATTGCTCAACCCGAAGCGTTGCCCGCAGTCGCAATCTATCACCCGGACGCACCCACGCTGTTCGAATCATTTGAAGGTTACGAAACCTGGTATCAGAATCATATCTCAAAGACCAAAGACCAAAGTCCAAAGATCAGTGGCGATTCTTTGGAGCCAAGCTCAACGATTGGCCTGCTCCTGATGCGTCCGCAAATCGTCAGCAACTCGCGAAAGCATTACGACGGATTGATCAGAGCGATCGAAGCCGAAGGGTTAAGCGTTATTCCAGCGATCTCGACGTTGATGGACAACCGTCAGGCGTGCGAGAAATTCTTTGCAGGTGCGCAGGCCTCCAGCCTGCCATCATCTAAGCAGCCGGGACGGCTGCGTACCCAGCGCGTCAGTCAAATCGTTTCCTTGACCGGATTCAGTTTTGTCGGTGGCCCGGCGATGAATGACAGCGAAGCGGCGTCAGAATATTTGCGCGACCTGAACATTCCTTATCGTTCGCTCGTGAGTCTCGACACGCAGACAATTGAATCCTGGCGCGAATCGTTTACCGGATTGAATCCAGTCCAAACCGGAATGCAAGTCGCCATTCCTGAGATCGATGGCGGCACGGAACCATTCGTGTTTGGTGGCATTTCTGCCGCCGCCGTTGAACCGGCGCCCCTGGAAGATCGGTGCCTGCGGTTTGCCCGACGATTGAAACGATGGAACCATCTGCAGATCGCTAATCGCGATCAATTGAAACTCGCCCTGCTGATTTACTGCTTCCCGCCGAACAAAGGAAACATTGGGACGGCTGCTGACCTGGATGTGTTCGCGAGTCTCTTCGATATCCTGGCTCAACTGAAGGCCGATGGGTATTACGTAGAACTACCAGAAGGCGTCGACGCTCTGCGCGAGACGTTGCTCGCTGGTAATTCGGAAACATCCAGTGCAATAGCGAACGTCGCCCACCGGATGAGTGTTGACGAATATCGAAAGCTTTGTCCGTTCGTCGATGAGATCGAAAAGGAATGGGGTAATGCGCCGGGCAAAATCAATTCAGAAAACAATGCATTATTGATTCAGGGAATCCAACTTGGCAATATTTTTATCGGAGTGCAGCCGACATTTGGCTTTGAAGATGATCCGATGCGCTTGCTGATGTCCCGTGGCGGCGCGCCTCATCATGGCTTTGCGGCTTTTTACACTTATCTCGAAAAAGTTTTGGAAGCAGACGCGCTTGTCCACGTCGGTACGCACGGCGCAACGGAATTCATGCCGGGCAAGCAAGTCGGACTATCAAACGAATGCTGGCCGGATCGGCTGATTGGCGAAATGCCGAACGTCTACATCTACAGCGTCAATAACCCGTCCGAAGGCACGATCGCCAAACGACGCTCTTATGCGCAACTGATTTCCTACCTGACACCTCCCATCGAAAGCGCCGGCTTATATAAAGGACTGGCAAGCCTTAAAGATTTGATTGCGAGCTATCGCAGTTCGACGGACAAGCAGGAACGCGACCGTCTTTATCAGGCGATTGACGAAGCGCGAAAGAATTTGAACCTGCAGGTTTCTTAGGGACTCCCGAACAGAGAAGTCACGTAAGCCCTGAATTCGTCAGCAACTAATCGATGGCGAAAAGCTTCGACGCCATTGATGAACAAGACCGGAATCTCGTAACGATACAACTCAAATAACCCTGCGTCCTGTTCAATATCAACTTCTTCAAGCGTGTACAATTCATCACAGCCGGCGTCCTTCATTACTGCTTTCATCTCGCCACACAACCCGCAGTCAGGTTTCGTATAGAGGACAACTCGGACCTTTTCTCGCATTGGTTCTCTCCTGATTATGTAAATTCCTGTTTCGAGACTTAACGTGATTTCTTAACTATCCGCTTGCCAACAGCCGCGTGAAAGATGTATAAAGAGCCTTCTGTCAGTACATTTTATTATTCTTTGTTGTCGGCCGCACTTCTAGTGAACAAGACTGAATCGGTTTTCACAGAGACATCAATCCCTGTGTCACGGGGAATTGTATAGGCTGTTTACAAATTCCCGCGTTGAAGTGTGAGTGATCGACGATGTGATCCAGATCACACGGAGGTTATCGGAGTGGATAGCAGCTTGGACCAGAAGAGTTCAGCAGACGCCCCGCCACCGGCGAGTCCGGCAGCGCCCTCTGCGCCTAAGGTTCCTGCCAAGCCGGCGGGCAAACCACCGGCCGTCGTTGTCGAGTCGACTCCTGATCCCCCCGTCAACAAAATTCGGCGCCGAATCGTCTGGGCGAGTGTCGTGGGATTTCTGACGACCTGCTTCCTGATGTTCATCCGGTTCTTTCTGCCGCGAGCAATTTTTGAACCTTCCAGCACCTTCAAGATTGGCTTTCCAGGCGATTATGCGCTGGGAGTCGATACGAAATACCAACAGATGTATCGCATCTGGGTTGATAAGACCTCTGATCGATTATTCGTTGTCTATGCCCGCTGCACGCATTTAGGCTGCACGCCGGACTGGAAGCCGAGCGAAAACAAATTCAAGTGTCCGTGTCACGGCAGCGGTTACGACAGCGAAGCGATTAACTTCGAAGGGCCGGCGCCGCGACCGATGGATCGCGCGCACGTCGAGCTGGATGCGGAAGGTCAGATCGTGGTGGATGTGAGCAAACTCTATAAATGGCCGAAGGGCGAGAAGAACGAGTTCAACGATCCTGGAGCATATATTCCTCTATAAAGTCAGGACCACCTGCGGTAGCGAGTGGTTAATACGATGGACGATAAGCAAGATCCAAAAGAAACGAAGCAGATAACCGGCGAAAAAACCAACGTCGGGCTGGTCGAGCGCGCGAAAGACACGGCGATGTCTTTGAAGGATCGCGCCCTGGAAGAAGCCAAGGAATATAAGGACCCGCAGCAGACTCAGGTTTGGAAATCGATCTTTCGCGTTTCTCACGAGCGCTCAGATCCGCGCAATCGTTCACTCGCAATTCTCTCGAACGTCTTTCTGCATCTGCATCCAGCGAAAATCAATCGCGACGCGGTGCGCTATCAATACACCTGGGGAATGGGCGGCATCACGTTCTATCTTTTCATCGTGCTGACCTTCACCGGCGTGCTGTTGATGTTCTATTACCATCCGTCAAAAATTGTTGCCTTCCGCGACATTCTTTATCTTGAGCACGACGTCCCGTTCGGAAAGCTTCTGCGCAACATGCATCGCTGGGCCGCGCACCTGATGGTGATCACGACGTGGCTGCACATGTTCCGCGTCGTGCTGACTGGTTCGTACAAAAAGCCGCGCGAATTTAATTGGTGCGTGGGCGTAGTGCTGCTGGTACTGACGCTTCTGCTTTCATTTACCGGATATCTGTTGCCGGATGATCAACTCGGCTTCTGGGCCGTGACCGTCGGCACGAACATGGCGCGCGCGACGCCGATGTTTGGAAATGAGGGGCCGTTCGGAGCGCAACTTGGATTGACGCCTTACAACGACGTGCGTTTCGGTCTGCTCGGCGGATCG
>DASWQK010000614.1:0-3822 GCA_036403735.1 Pyrinomonadaceae bacterium | reverse complement strand
GTGCATACGTGGTTGAGCTGCGCCGAAGGCGCTAAATGTAATAGCCCGGCCCAGCGGGCCGGGTGGGCGACGCCGAGAGGAACAGAGCGCTGAAAGCTCGGAATCTTAGCGTCTTTTCGAACATATATAACAGCCGAATACTTGGGCCTTAATCGTTTATGCCGCGCTTTCAGCGCTCGGAATCTATATGCGCACCGTACCCGGGCCGTTGGCCCGGGCTATTACATTTGGCGCCTTCGGCGCTTAAAACAGAAGACCGATAATCGTACCAGTAGGTTCGGGCACATTTGCCCTCCCTGACGGTCGGGCTTCTCACACTCAACTCAACTCGAACCGCTCACCGTACTCCGGTACCTCAACAGTCCAACCAAACCGATCGCGAATGTGTGCGGCCATGGCTTGGGCCGCGTCCGGCTCTCCGTGCGTGACGAACACGCGACGCGGCGGCGACGGCATGCCCTCCAACCAGCGCACAACTTCCTTCCAATCTGCATGCGCTGAGAAGCCGCCAATTTTTTCAATCCGGCACTTCACGGGAACCCATTGACCCAGAACCTTGACCTGCTTCTCGCCGTCAGCCACCCGGCGGCCCAATGTGCCCCCAGCCTGATAACCGACGAACACCACTGTCGCATTCTCATCCGGCAGCAGCCGCAGAGCGTGATGCAAGACGCGCCCTCCGTTCATCATTCCCGACGCCGCGACGATGATGCGCGCGCCTTGCATGCCGTTGACCCGCTTCGACTCATCGCGCGTGCTGCACGCCAGCATAGAATGAGTGCGCACCGGCGTGGGTGTGGTTTTTAATGCATCAGCATATTCTGCGTCGTGCTCTTCAGTGCGGCGCGCATACGCCTGCGTCGCCGCGGCAGCCATCGGCGAATCCAGACACACGGGCAAAACAGGAATTCGCTTTTCGTCTTCCAGCTCGCGAATGAAGTAAAGAAGTTCCTGAGCGCGACCGACGGCGAAAGCAGGAATCAGAACAGCGCCGCCGCGAGCGGCTGCGTCTTTTATGATCCGCTCGAGCGCCTCTTTCGGCGCTTCGATGTCGTGCAGACGATCGCCATACGTCGATTCAATCACCAGGTAATCAGCTGCCGGCGGCGCGACGGGATCGCGAATGATCGGTTGATCGTATTTCCCCAGGTCACCCGAGAAAAGCACGCTACGCGATTCGTCTTTATCATCGATGTGAACCAGGACCTGGCTTGAACCGAGGATATGTCCGGCGATCCGAAACTCAGCTTCGACGCTCTTTACGATCCGCACCGGCGCGCCCGTGTTGGGAACGACTTGCAACAGTTTCAGCGTTTCACGCGCATCTTTTTCAGTGTAGAGCGGCAGGGCCGGCAGGTGCTTGGTTATCTTGTGCCGGTTACGATAGTCAGCTTCTTCCTCCTGCAACCGCGCTGAATCCGGCAGGAGAATTTTCATCAGATCAGCGGTGCCTGCCGAACAATAGATTGGCCCGCGAAAACCATGATTTACGAAACGCGGCAGGTATCCCGTATGGTCGATGTGTGCATGCGTAATGATACAAGCGTTGACGGAAGCAGCGTTGAAAGGCGGTTCCTGCCAATTGCGATCACGCAGATCGTGGCCGCCCTGAAACAAGCCACAATCAATAAGCACCCGCGCGCGATTTGATTCGATTAGATATTTCGAACCGGTAACTGTTCCGGCCGCGCCCCAGAATGCAAGTGTCGACATGCGCGCAATGTTATCGGATTGTTCGTGCTGAGAGAAGTTCGTCATTGTGGTGTTACTTAGCAAGATAGTGTCTTCGTTTTGCTTTGCGAGTCTTTGCGCCTTCGCGGCTTTGCGTGAGATTACTCCTGGGTGTGCAACAGTTTTCACCCAAAGGCGCAGAGACGCAAAGAAAAACCGCAAAGTAAGACACCAGTCTTCGCACGCTTGCCTTTTCACGCTAGGCAACCTTCGCTTATGATTGCGATCCGAAAGGTCTCTGAGCAGAATCAATGAATCGATCAAACCTCCATTCTAAATTAATACGCTTACTTCTTGTCATCATCATCACTGGCGTTACTGCGCAAGGATTGCTCGCGACGCGGACGATCGCGAATGGCGTGGCCGCTGTTCCGCAGTACGACGACCCTTATTCCGATTTTCGCAACGTTCGTTATTCGAATGCGGGATTATTGAACGAGCGTGACGAGATCAAGCTCGGCGCTCAGCTGCATCGAGAGGTGACAAAGAAATACAACTTAACCGATGTTGGTCTGGATCGAGTCGACCGGATCGGTCAACGTTGTGCGCGCGCGAGCCTCCGCCCCAGCCTGGTTTACAAATTTCACGTGATTCAGGGGCGAGAGATTAACGGCTTTTCAATTCCGGGCGGTCATGTGTATGTCACGACGGCGCTGTTGCGGCTGGCGAACGATAACGAACTTGGCGCGGTCCTTTGTCACGAGGTGGGCCACCTCGTGGCGCGTCACAGTTTGCAGACGCTCAAGAAATCGAAAGAGTACGACGACATCGCAAACTCGTTAGGCGATCTGACTGGAGTTGCGGGCAGCATCGCTCACGATCTGGGAGTGAGTCTGGGACAAATCGTGGGCGCGGGAATGTTGACCATTCACTCGCGCGACGAGGAACGCGAGGCAGATTTTCTGGGCGTGCGAACGATGCCCGGCGCCGGTCTCGATCCCCAGGGAATGATCACGATCTTTCAGAAACTTCTGCGTATCGAGGAGCGCGATTCGGACCTGCTGGGTTCGCTGTTCTCAGATCATCCGGACGCGCAGGAACGGATCGAGAACACCAGATACGAAATTGCGAGGATGAAAAGAAGATGACTGAAGTTAGCCACAAAAAGGAACAAGAAGCACAAAAAGAATTACTGAAGATTCAGGCTGGAATTCCTTCTGTGCCTTTTGTGCTTTTTTGTGGCTGATGCTTTCGGCCACCGAAGAAGACAACTACAACCGGAACCAACAACCCGAGATTTCTCAGCGCCGTCTTAATTCCCAACTGACTGCCGATTATGTTTCCGAAACAGCCGCACTCAAGCGGTTCCCCGTGCAGGACGTAAACGTAATAAAGAGCGAAGGCGCTGAATCCGATCAGAAGCAAAGCCGACAACAGCGCTCCTATGCGAATGGTGCGTGGAACGATCAAAAGGATCGCAGCCAGTATCTCTGCTGCGATCACGGCGATGGTGACCGGCCATTGCCAGCGTTCGTAGTTGATGTTGGAAGAGCTGAGGAGTTCGGCAACGTTGCCGACAAACTTTTGCAGGATCCAAAGCTTGGCGCCGGCGGTGAAAAGAAAAAGCGCGGCGAGCCCGAAGCGGCAGACGTGGATCAGGACTTTGGTAATTTTTCGGAGGTTCATTTCAGTTTGAGATTGAGAGAGTCGAAACCGGCATACTCTTCGCTCCGTTAGGACCGAAATACTTAGCACCGTAACGGATTAGGTCTTCTGTTCAGTGAGACGGTATTGACGCAGGTTCAGAGTTAGAACCGGGCTGCTTTCGTCATGGCTTTGCCCTCTGATGCCCGGCAAGTCTTCGACTTGCCGGAAAAGCTTTTCCGAATCTGGCGGTCTCTGACCGCTAACTTTGGGTCGGAGACCCTGCGAAGAACGTGGTCGGTGCCGTCAAGTCACAGACTTTCCGCGCATCAGAGTGGCAAAGCCATAGCCTAAATACCCTCATTTTGCGGCAGAGCCGCATTTCATCCGGCCAACGCCACCACCTTCTCTGCCGCGTCTTTCATTCCCGTGGCTACCGTAAAATTCAATCCTGATTCGCGAATAACGCGCTGGCCTTCTTCGACATTGGTTCCTTCCAGACGCACC
>DASWQK010000613.1:0-3206 GCA_036403735.1 Pyrinomonadaceae bacterium | reverse complement strand
ACGTCTTGTTTCCAGCGAGCGCTGGGTTGAACGTTGAGCTTAACGGCAATGACGCACCTGCAAAGACGCGGAGAAACGGTGACGCGGGGACGCGGAGCAAGAGCAAGTCCCCGCGTCTCCGTGTCTCTGAGTCTCCGCGTCATTTGCTCACCGCACACCTCATGAGCCTTATGCAGCGCGGCTTCAGCCGCTTGCTGCACGAAGGAAAACAGATCGATCTGTCATCACCGGATGATTATCCTCGCGATGATTTCGAGGACGTTTACGCGTTGGTTGATCGATTGGTGGCGCGAGCGGATGTTCGGCAGCGACTGGTTGACTCTTTAGAGACATGTTTCCGCGAAGGTCATGGTCAGGCGGTAATTGAATTGTCAGAACCGCCTGCGGTAGCGGGCGGGCCAGATCAGATCGCGCGGCGCACCCTCAGATTCTCCGAACGTTTTGAGTGCAAATACGACGGCACAATTTACGCGACACCCGAACCGCGCTTGTTCAGTTTCAATAATCCTTTCGGTGCGTGTCCGACCTGTCAGGGTTTCGGCAACACAATCGGTCTCGATCTCAACCTCGTGATTCCGAATCCCGGACTGAGTTTGAGCGAAGGCGCAATCGAACCCTGGACCAAGCCTCAATACGATTGGGCTCAGGCCGAGTTGAAGCGCTTCTGCAAAACGGAACGTATTCCGATGAATGCTCCGTTCAATGAACTCACTCGCCCGCAGCAACGCGCAGTTATCAACGGCAAAGGCGAATGGCGGGGCGTGCGCGGATTCTTTGATTGGCTCGATACCAAGAAATACAAGTTGCACGTGCGCGTCTTTCTTTCGAAGTATCGTGGTTACACGTTGTGTCCCGATTGCGAAGGCAGTCGCCTGCGCCAGGAAGCGCGCGACGTGCGGGTTGGCAATCGGACGTTGCCGGAAATTTCCGCACTCTCGATCAAAGATGCGGCGACGTTCTTTGATGGTCTCGAGCTGCTGCCTGAGCAATCGGCAATTGCTGATCGCGTTCTGTTTGAGATCCGCCGCCGGCTAAAGTTTCTGGTTGAAGTGGGGTTGGATTACCTGACGCTTGATCGTTTGGCCTCGACCTTGTCGGGAGGTGAAGCGCAAAGAATTCAACTCGCGACCAATCTTGGATCGTCTTTGGTGGGGGCCCTTTACGTTCTGGACGAACCGTCGATTGGCCTGCACCCGCGCGACAACGATCGTTTGATTCGCTTGCTGCACAATCTGCGTGACATCGGCAACACCGTGCTGGTGGTTGAGCACGACGCTGAAATGATGCGTTCCGCGGATCACATTCTCGACATTGGACCAGCCGCCGGCGAGCTGGGCGGGCGTTTGATTTATGAAGGCGATTTCCCCGGATTGTTTAGCGAATCCCAATCGCTGACGGGCCGTTATCTTCGCGGTGAAGCGCAAATCAAAGAGCCGAAGCATCGCCGCGCTTTGCAATTGAAGCGGCTGAAGGTTCGCGGCGCCAGCGAACACAATCTCAAGAGCATAAATGTGGATATTCCGCTGAGCATGCTGGTTTGCGTCACCGGCGTCAGCGGTTCGGGCAAATCGACTCTGATTCACGATTGCATCTACGCGGGCCTGAAGAAGCAAGCCGGTGAATGGCAAGGTCACGTCGGCGCTTTTCAAAAGTTGGAAGGAACGCAGCACGTCGACGAAGTGATTCTGGTGGATCAATCACCGATCGGCCGCACGCCCAGATCGAATCCGGTTACCTACATCAAAGTATACGACGCGATTCGCGAAACATTCGCGAACACGCGCGAGGCGCAATCGCGCGGATTCGATCCGTCGCACTTTTCATTCAATGTACCGGGTGGGCGTTGCGAAGTTTGTCAGGGCGACGGAACGGTCACGGTCGAGATGCAATTTCTCGCGGACGTCGAACTCGTCTGCGAAGAATGCAAAGGCACGCGCTTCAAACAGCAGGTCCTCGACGTGCGTTATCGCGGCAAGAACATTCACGACGTGCTGGACATGACTGTGCGCGAAGCAATCACCTTCTTTCGCGACATCAACAAGATCACCAATCGTTTGCGCGTGCTGGATGAAGTGGGGCTGGGTTATCTTCGCCTGGGCCAATCGGCGACGACGCTTTCGGGCGGTGAAGCGCAGAGAGTTAAGCTCGCGGCGCATCTCTCGAAACGTGCCGGCGCGCGGGGATTGTATATTTTTGACGAACCGACGACCGGACTGCACTTCGATGACATCAACAAACTGCTGGCCGCATTTCGGGCGCTAATCGACGCCGGCGGATCGCTGCTGGTCATCGAACATAATCTCGATGTGATTAAGACTGCCGACTACGTGATCGATTTAGGACCGGAAGGCGGCAATGCCGGCGGGCATGTAGTCGCAACCGGAACACCAGAAGAGATCATGAAGGTGAAAGAGTCTTACACGGGAAAATACTTAAAGGATTATCTTGCTCGGTCAAATGGCCGCACGCGCCTGGCTTCGTAATCCGGATATAAGATGAAAGCAAACCACAAAGTCACGAAGGCACAAAGAATTCACTGGTAATTAGGAATCGCGTTCCTACCTTTCTGTCGTTGTGTCTTCGTGGCTTGGTGGTAAATACCTAATCGACAGGACTCTATGACACTCAAAGACAAAATCATTTCTGACATGACGGCCGCGATGAAAGCCAAGGACGCGGTGCGGACTTCTACTTTGCGGATGGTGAAAGCCGCGATCATGCATCGTGAGAAAGAAGGCGCCGGCGAACTGAGCGATGATGATGTGCTGAAGCTGCTGCGTTCGCAGCTAAAGCAGCGGCGCGATTCCGTCGAACAGTATCAGAAGGCCGGCCGCCAGGATTTGGCCGACAAGGAAATCGCTGAAATTGCCGTCATCGAGTTTTATTTGCCGCAGGCCGCATCCGAAGCAGAGATCGAACAGGCCGTCACCGATGCAATTACCGAAACCGGTGCGACTTCGATGAAAGAAATGGGCGCGGTGATGAAGAGCGCGATGGCCAAACTCGCGGGCAAGAACGCCGACGGGAAAACGGTCAGCGAAACCGTAAAGAAAAAACTCGCCGGTTAGATCTACACGAATCGATAACGGAACAATTCGCGCACTGCGGTACGTATCAGATACGTGTCGCACGTTCTCATTCATAGCCGTTGGAGGCTGCTGGAAAAAGTGCCGTTAGGCACGAAATGTTTATAGACCGAAGTGGTC
>DASWQK010000612.1:0-6030 GCA_036403735.1 Pyrinomonadaceae bacterium | reverse complement strand
AAGTCCCAATTGAAATCGGACTTAATCCCGTCAACTCGGCCGAAGGAGCTTTCGTTCTTGCCAGCATTATTGACATCAGTGAGCGCAAACGTTCGGAAGAAGATTTGCGCAAAAGCGAGGAACGACTTCAGACCATTATTGAGAATCTGAGCGAGGGACTGGTGCTTGCGGATCTGGATGGACAATTACTTCACTGGAATCAACCCGGCCTGACAATGTTCGGCTTTTCCAACATGGAAGAGGCACTGCTGAAACTTCCTCAGTTTCAAGAGATTCTCGAGTTATCGACCCTCGATGGCGCGATACTAAAACTGGAGGATTGGCCGCTCCCCCGCATTATCGGCGGCGAACATCTGGTTGGTTATGAACTTTGCCTGCGACGGATCGACAAGGACTGGAAGCGAGTATTCAGCTACGGTGGCACGATCGTCAGCGAGCCAAACGGCCAGTCGTTGGCCTTCGTCACATTTACCGATATTACGGAGTCCAAGCAAGCCGAAGAAAACCTGCGCCGCAGCCAGGAGCAACTGGCAGGCATTATCGGCTCGGCGATGGATGCGGTTATTACTATCGATGACGCGCAGCGCATCATTCTTTTCAATGGCGCAGCCGAAAGAATGTTTCTCTTTCCCGCCGATGATGCCATCGGACAACCGCTCGATCGATTCATTCCTGAACGCTTCCGCGCGGCGCACCAGCAGCATGTGCACGGTTTTGGAGAGACCCATGTGACCCGGCGTTCGATGGGAGCGCTGGGCGCTCTCTATGGAATGCGCGCCGACGGCGAAGAGTTTCCGATCGAAGCCTCTATCTCCCAGATCGAATCGGATGGCCAAAAGCTTTACACAGTAATCCTGCGCGACGTAAGCGAGCGCAGGCGCTCTGAAGAAGCATTGAAAGAACAGGCGCGAATTCTCGACCTTGCTCCCGTCCTGATTCGCGATCTAAATGGCCGCATTCTTTTCTGGAATACCGGCGCCGAAAAAATGTATGGCTGGACGGCAGCAGAAGCTCTGGAACAGGTAACTCACCATCTTTTCAGGACCGTGTTTCCCCGGCCCGAGGAAGAAATCAAGGCCAGGCTTTTGTCACGCGGGCATTGGGAAGGCGAACTGATCCACAACACCAAGGATGGCCGGCAGCTGGTAATCGCCAGCCACTGGGTCCTGCATCGTGACGAACAGGGAAAGCCCAAAGCAATTCTGGAAGTTAACAACGACGTCACTGAGCGCAAGCACGCAGAGCGTGAAGTCCGGCGGCTCAATGAAGAACTCGAACAGCGCGTTGCCGATCGCACGGCCCAGCTGCAGGCGGCGAACAAAGAACTGGAAGCATTTTCTTATTCAGTCTCGCACGATCTGCGCGCGCCCCTGCGGCACATCAACGGCTTCAGCCAGGCGCTGTTGGAAGATTATGCCGATCGACTGGACGATGGCGGTAAGGAATATTTGAACGAAGTGCGAAGCGCCAGCCAGGAGATGGCAAAGCTGATCGACGATCTGCTGCAATTGGCGCGAGTCACGCGCGGCGAGATGCGCCGCGAAGAAGTAAACCTGAGCGAGTTGGCACACTCAGTGATCGAGGAATTGAAAAAGATAAATGGCAAAAGGAACGTGGCCATCGAAATAAAAGAAGGACTCAAGGCCCGGGGCGACAAGCGCCTCTTGCGAGTCATGCTCACCAACCTGCTTGGTAACGCCTGGAAATTTACTTCGCATCGCGACCAGGCGGAAGTCAGTCTCGGCCAGACCCGGCAAAATGGCGAGAGCTTTTATTTTGTCCGTGATAACGGCGCCGGATTCGACATGACCTATGCCAACAAATTATTTGGCGCGTTCCAACGCCTGCATACAGCCGGGGAGTTCGAAGGGACCGGCATCGGCCTCGCGACCGTGCAACGCATCATTACCCGACACGGCGGACGTGTTTGGGCCGAAGGGACTGTGAATGAAGGGGCGACCTTCTATTTCACCCTCCCAAATTCCAGGGAGACAGAGGATGGACAACAAAGTGATCCTGCTGGTTGAAGACAACCCCAGAGATGAAGCCTTAACTTTGCGCGCTCTGAAAAAGAGCAACATCGTCAACGACGTCATAGTCGCCCACGATGGCGTAGAAGCATTGGATTATTTTTTTGGCGAGGCAGCCCAGGAGAATCCTGAGGCCAGACCGATACCACAACTTGTGCTGTTGGATTTGAAGTTGCCAAAGATAGACGGCCTCGAAGTTTTACGCCGGCTGCGCGCCGATAAACGCACCCGGCGCCTGCCGGTAGTCGTCTTTACCTCCTCAAGCGAAGAGGAAGACATGATCAGCAGCTATAGCCTCGGGGCTAATAGCTATGTGCGCAAGCCCGTGGAGTTCGAGCAATTTTTAGAAGCAACCAAGCAGCTGGGATTGTATTGGCTGGTGCTGAACGAAGCGCCACCGGTCGAGAGATAAGGAATGACGGCTCTGAGAGTGTTGCACGTTGAGGATCAGGAGCGGGACGTGGCTTTGATCACGCGCCACTTGTCGCGCGCCGACTATGAAATCGCTTCCGAACGTGTGGATACCCCGGAGGCAATGAGGGATGCCCTGAAAACGCGCGCATGGGACGTCATTCTTTGTGATTACTCAATGCCGCACTTCAATGCTTTGCAGGCGCTCAAGATCATCAAAGAGATAGACCTGGACATTCCCGTCATCATCATTTCCGGCACGATCGGGGAAGCCGCGGCCGTCGAGGCGATGCGCGCGGGAGCCAACGATTACTTAATGAAAGACAGTTTGGCCAGGCTGGTCCCGGCCATCGAACGCGAAATGAGTGAAGCCGGAAACCGGCGAGCGCGGCAACAGGCTGAAGAGCAACTGCGGTTACAAAGTGCGGCCGTCCAAGCGGCTGCCAACGCAATTCTCATTACCGATCGTAACGGAAAGATCCTGTGGGTTAATCCCGCCTTTACTAAAACGACTGGTTACTCCTTTGACGAAGTCCACGGCAGAAATCCACGCCTGTTGAAATCCGGCAAACAGGATCGCGCGTTTTACCAAAACATGTGGGACACCATACTCGCAGGCAAAGTCTGGCACAACACCGTAATCAATCGCCGCAAGGACGGCACACTCAATCGCGAAGACCTGACTATTACGCCGATCCGTGATGAGGCCGGCGCGATCACACACTTCATAGGAATCAAACAGGATATTACCCAACTGGCCCAGGCGCTTTCTGATCTGCAAGCGAAGAACGAAGAGTTGGCGGCCATGACTCAACAGCTTTGGCAGGCGTCGCGACTGGCCACGGTGGGTGAGTTGGCTGCGAGCATCGCTCACGAGCTCAACAATCCGCTGGCAACGGTGTCGTTGAAATTGGAAACCCTCGCGGCCCAGCTCAACGACGATGCAAACAAATTGCGCGCGGTGGAAATCGTAGCCGACGAAGTCGAGCGCATGGGAAACCTGGTCGGTAACCTGCTGCAATTCAGCCGCCGCAGTCATCAACAGGCTTCGACTGTGAATATTTCTGAAGAGATTGATAAGTCGCTCGAGCTGGTCGAGTACCACCTGCGCAGCAACAAAATTCAAGTCGTCCGTGATTACGCCAAAGACGTGCCGACGATTCAAGCGGACCGTCAGCAGTTGCGGCAGGTCTTCCTCAACCTGTTGACGAATGCCAGCGATGCCATGGACGGCGGGGGCACACTGACCGTAACAGTGGCGCAGGCGAACGATGTCGAGATACGACGAATGGTAAGAGTCGAGTTCATCGATTCCGGCGCCGGCATCGAGCCGGCAAATCTGGAAAAAATTTGGGACCCGTTCTTTACGACCAAGCCGGAAGGAAAAGGGACGGGACTCGGCCTGGCAATTTGCCGCCGGGTGGTCGAGGAACATCGCGGGTCGATTGCGATCGAAAGCGAGATCGGTCGAGGCACAAAGATAATTATCGACTTGCCCGCGACCAACGGCGACGAAGATGACGAATCCACAACTTCAGACGCGAGTAAGCGAAATGCCTGAAACCAACGTCGCCAAAATCCTCGTCGTCGATGACGAAGTGGAGCTAAAGAACGCGCTGGTCGAAGCCCTCAGCGCGCAGTCCTTCGAGGTTCGCGGCTTCACTAATGGCGCACACGCGCTCTCCGCACTTCGCGAGGAGGCCTTCGACGTGCTCGTCAGCGACCTGATGATGCCGGAGCTGGACGGCATCACCCTGATTGAAAGAGCGCTCGAAATCGATCCGCATCTGGTGGCGATCATGATGACCGGTCAGGGCACGATTCAGACGGCGGTGGATGCGATGAAAATCGGCGCATTCGATTATGTGCTCAAGCCGTTTCGTCTGGCGACGTTGATGCCCACGCTCACGCGAGCGATCAATGCGCGCCGGCTGCGGCTCGAGAACATGCAGTTGCGCGAGACCGTCGCCATTTATGAACTATGCCAAACGATTGCCCTGACACTCGACGAGCAAACATTAATCAGCAAGTTGGCAGACGCCGCGTTACAGCAAACTGAGGCCGACGAAGTTTCTATTCTCTTGCCGGCTAACAGCGGTGACGAATTGTACGTGGCTGCGGTGCGCGGCGAAAACCGCCAGCGACTGATCGGTGAGCGCGTGCCTCTGGATGAGACGATATCAGGGTGGGTGGTGCGCGAGCGCGAATCGCTCCTGCTGACCGGTGAAGTCAACGATCCTCGTTTTCATTCTCTTTGGCCACATCCGGAAATCAAATCGGCGATCTCGATACCCATGCAGGTCGGGAACAAGCTCATCGGCACAATCAATATCAACGCTGTCGACCGCCCGCGCCCGTTTACGCTGGGGCAAATGAAAGCGCTGACCATCCTGGCCAGCACTGCCGCGGCGGCGCTGGAAAGCGCGTTCTTATATGGACAACTCAGAACTGCTGAGGCGAACTATCGCTCGATTTTTGAGAACGCCGTGGAAGGGATCTTTCGCTCGACACCCGAGGGACGATTCATCGCTGTGAACCCGGCCATGGCCACGATTTTCGGATACCCCGATCCGCGAGCAATGATTGAGGCAATTACCGACATCAAAACGCAAATCTACGTTCATCCGGAAGATCGTGCGTGCGCGGAACAATTAGAAAATGAGCAGGGAGTGCTGCGCGCGTTCGAGCTTGAGGCTTACCATAAGGGCGGCAAAAGTATTTGGTTATCGCTAAACCGTCGGGTGATTCGCGACGAGAAAGGCAACGCTCTCTATCATGAAGGAAGCGTTGAAGACATCACTGATCGCACACGTGCCGCAGAAGCGTTACTTGAAAGCGAAGAACGTTATCGCGACCTCGTCGAAAACGCCCACGACATAATTTACTCGCACGATCTGAAAGGAAATTACACCTCGAGCAATCGAGCCAGCGAGGAAATTACCGGCTATACACTCGAAGAGTCGCTGCGAATGAGCCTGATAGATACCGTTGCGCCGGAATATGTCGAGCGGGCCAGAGAAATGACTGCCCGCAAGATTGCGGGCGAAGACATCACTGCTTATGAATTGGAAATCATCGCAAAAGACGGCCGGCGCGTGCCGCTTGAAGTCAATACGCGCCTCATGCTTGAGAACGGAGTACCTGTCGGCGTAACCGGGATCGCGCGCGATATCACTGAGCGCAAAAAAGCTGAGGCAGAATTACGCTTTCAAAAGAGTCTGTTGGAATCTCAAACCGAGGCATCGATCGACGGCGTCCTGGTTGTTTCGCCGACTGGAGAGATCCTCTCCTATAACCACCGCTTTCTGGCCCTCTGGGGACTTGCCGGCGAAGAAATATTGGGCAAGTCAGATCGAGAAGCGCTGGGGTCAGTATTACATCGAGTGAAGTCGCCGCAACGGTTCGTAGAACGAGTTCAGTATCTATATGAACACCCGGATGAACGAAGCGAAGAAGAGATCGAACTAAGTGACGGCCGGACGTTCGAAAGGCATAGCGCGCCGGTGCACGGTCCGCTAGGTGAACACTACGGACGTGTATGGTTCTTTCGGGACATTACGGAACGGAAACTGGCGCAGGCAGAGTTGAC
>DASWQK010000611.1:0-3365 GCA_036403735.1 Pyrinomonadaceae bacterium | reverse complement strand
CGCAGTCGGTTGCGGCGCACTGCGGAACTTTCACCGCTCTTAGTGCCACCCGCCCGCCAGTCTTCCAATACGCCGACTCTGGTACCAGGGCTTTTGGTCACTGACTTTCGCGAAAGAGCGGCAATTGTCCCACGCTCTTTTATCGAATTATCCAGCGGTTGCTGCTTCAGGCTCTTCTTGACTGCCATTTCGAAATCTCCTTTTTGGCTTCACGTGCGAGTGCCGCAGACACCCGACACATTGTATTGAACCGGACGTGAACAGTGTCGTAACAAGATATCCACGTCTGCTGCCGGCTACCTCATCGATCATTTAACTCGAGAGATTGAACGAGAGGTGTATTGAATCTTCTCAGCGACCTCTCGCAGAGGTGGTGAGCGACGTCTGGCAAACTTCAAAGTCTGCTTGTAGAACAATCAGACTTTCTCATCCAACCACTATGGTGCGACCTTCGAAACGTAACATCGTGATTTACCGTTGATGAAAAGTTCGACCAACGCAAACTTTCTGGCAAGAATGATCAGCTCTTCATGCACCTGGCCACTTGATGATTCGATGTAATGCCATCTGGCTTAATTCATAAGAAGCGGAGGCCGGCAACGCGATCCTTTTAGAGCTGATGGCATGCTTGCCGGAGGATGTGAAGATGGCGGAAAAAATCAGAATATTGTTTCTTTCAGCGAACCCGTGGAATACGAGCCGTATTCTGGTGGATAAAGAAGCGCGCGAAATCTTCGAGAGACTGGAGGAAGGACCCTGCCGCGACAAGTTCGAATTACACAAGCACGCGGCAATCAGGCCCGGTGATCTGCACCGACTCCTGATGAAGTATAAACCTACCATTGTCCACTTCAGCGGGCATGGAAGTAAGAACTGCAAGATCATTCTTGAGGGAACACATGGTCGAGGAAAGCAAGTCGATCCGCAGGGCCTGGTGGATCTGTTTCGCTTCTCCAGTCAGCACGTTCGCCTGGTTCTACTCAACGCCTGTTTTACCAGTCCGCAAGCGAGCGCGCTCGCCGGCGTGATCGACTACTCTATCGGCATTAGCAAGGCGATTGGAGATCGGGCGGGGGTTGCGTTTGCCGGCGGGTTTTATCGCGCTCTGGGTTTTGGTAAGGCTGTACCAGAAGCGTTTGCCTCAGCCAAAGCTGAACTCAGGCTGACAAAGACGCCGCGGTCGAAAGGAATTGAGCTTTTTGTTCGCAGAGGAATTGATGAAACGGGGACTGTTTCGATCGCCGACACGCATGGCCTCGACAACAGCCCGAACCCACTCGGTCTTGCTTTGAAAGAGCTTCGCGCAAAAGATTCGACCGAAGACCAGGCTCGTTGTTTTCAATCCACGACCGTTAAAAGAAGTTTCATTTTGAAACAAACGCACGAAGGAATCGAAAGCGCAACTACTATTTTCGAGACGTCCGCAGTTTCTTATGTTCGGTTTTCATGGTCGCGTCCCCGCGAGCTTTGTCTCACACCAGACATGAAATGGACGCCGCGCTTACCCGACCGAGACGAAGGTAACTGTAAGTACGATCAAGGCAGCCGGAGTGGGCGTTCTCGCAAGGCTCGCCCTCGCAAAACAACGATTGCCAGTTTGCCTGCCCGGAGACGCTCACCGCCTGTCTGATAGCTAAACACCGTCTCCTGGTGCTCCTCCATTGTCTTCGATTCGATTTCGAAGCAACAAAAAACCCGCGAGGCAATCATCGCGGGTTTTCACTTCAAATTTTTTGAGCAAAATCAGCCGTGGCCCCTGCCATTGCTGTTCTTGCTGTTGCTATTGCTCGGTGGTGGTTTGTTCGGCTCTTTGACCTTCTCTGGTTCCTTCGGCGGACGGTTGTTGTTATTCCCCTTCTGAGCAAATGTTCCCATCGTCCCGGCCGACAGCGCCGCCCCAATCAGCAATGCCATTACAACTCGCTTCACTTCTTTCATAACTACTTGCCGCCTTCGTATGCCTTGCGATTTCACGCTTAAGAGAGAGGCGGGGAGCTTTGCGCTGCCCTGACTTCTGCAATCCCGGTGCCAGGCAGCATCCTTTGGACGCTCAAAACCTTCCGATAGTTTATTAGTAATCGAAAGTTCTAACAATACCTGGAGCCAAACCTGAGAACATTGGGCCAATTCTGCGGCCGAAGAACAGGCCGAACTCACCGTCTCCGCGCCGGCCCGCACCTTATCGTGCACAGCTAGCGACGAAAAGTGAGGCTGATATTGCCAACGTTATTGCTGTTATCGAACGCGCGGAGCGAGATGGTATGTTCTCCCGCGCCGCTGATATTGAGATCCAGCGAGTACCGTTCTTTGCCGCTGTCGGCGATCCCATCATCCGGAAAAACTTCCCGCCATGGCGAGCCGTCGACGCTGACATCCGCGCGTTTGACGCGGCCGGTGGTGTCTTCGACATCGAACGTCGCCCGCACCCGATCACCGGCGACTTGCACCTGACCTGCCGAACGAACAGCTGGCGGAGTGTTATCGATATCGACGGGTTCGCTAATTCGATCCGCCGACAGAGCAATGGCCGCCGGATTGTCGAGTGCATCCGACGCGACAACTCGAAAGACATAGCGGCCATCGGCAAGGCTGGCGCCATCCACGGTATAGAACGTTTCGCGAATATGATCCTTCAGCAGACGGAAATTCGTCTCATTCAGGGCTCGATAATACACGGCATACTCCAGCGTATCCCCGTTGCGATCTTCGGCCTGCCATTGTAGTGAGCGCGCACCTCGTTGATACAAACGTCGCGGCGGCGCCTGCACGATCAAACCAAACAATGAAGCGTCCAAACCTGAGGCCTCGATGTTCGGATCAATTTGAATCTGGATCTGTGGCTGCAGGGCCACACCTGACGGCAGGACAGTAATAGCCAAAAGTTCGGGCGCCACATTCCGCGGAAGATAAGCGAGACTGACATCGTCCAGTTTTGGTTCCGCGCGCATAGATGCGGTTGGACTTTTCAAGACCGCTCGCCACTGAATGAATCGCGCTTTGGGGCTCTCGATCTGTGAACCGCCGGCATCGGCATAACGCGGGCTCCAATCGCTCCAGGTCATATCAGGCCGGTCGCTATTGCCGCTGCGCGTCTGTAATTCGATTGAGCCGGTTCCGCGCCACCAAATCTTTCCCCATGTCGACACGACTTTCGCATCGCGCACCGGAGAGTCGTAGCTGCCCTCATTTACGACGGCTGCACCAAACCGTATTAGCTTTCCCTGATTGCTCGAAGCCGCGAAGACGTCAGTACCGCGCGCGACCAGAGAAGATATCTGCCCTTCAGTCGACTGCAGCAGAAGTGTGTCTCGACCATCGTCGGTCACTGAATAGACGCGTCCTTTGTCTGACGTTCCAATCAACAC
>DASWQK010000610.1:0-9594 GCA_036403735.1 Pyrinomonadaceae bacterium | reverse complement strand
CCTGCTCACGGGAGCCAAACCGCCTGATGCGCTGACCCGCGCCGCCGCTTTGATAAGTTCACAACCCAATCCGCTGAAACCTGCCCATGAAGTTAACCCGGCAATCAGCATTGATCTATCAGCAATCTTGGGCCAGGCCATGGCCCAGAATCCGCATGAGCGCTATCAGAACGCCACTGAGTTCCGTGAAGCGCTTCGTCGTCTGGGCCGGGTTGGCGAGTCTGTGATTGAAACTGATCCGTCCACGGTCGTGACCAGTAGTCCCGCGCACGAAGAGAGAGACACGACTCTGGTGGGGTCGCGCCGGCCTGAAAGCTCATCGCGCTTTGCATCTCACGCGATTGCGGCAGTTCTTATCATTCTGCTCGCGTCATTCGGCCTGTTCTGCCGTTATTACCAATGGAAGATGCCGCCGACAGCGACGCAAGATGTTGGTATTGCCACGCCCGCGTCAGTGGAGATACATGCTGAGGTAAACAGTTCAGCGAGAGTGAACCGGTTGGCGTTGCGAAGCAGCAAGAAGAAGGAAAGCCTGCGTGCAGAGTAATCCGCGCGGGCGATGAGGGTAATGCTTAGTGGTTGCCTTCGGAGATGTCCATTTCAACATCGTTCCTTAGTCAGTAGCAGATTTCGAATCTCTAACCAGTCTGCGGATTGTCGTGGCGAGTTGATCCATGGCTTGGGTCTTGCGGAGAAACGCGTTTGCTCCCGAGCGCCACGCGGCTTGTTCGCAATCCTCTGCCGACAGCACAATGATCGGAGTGCGACGCCGGTGGGTAATCTTGCGCGCGCGCGCGACCAATTCCAGGCCGCTTATTCCGGGAAGGTTGTTGTCAAAGATAAGAACATCATAGCGATCGTTGCCTGTGAGTTTCAGCAGCGCCGTATCACTATCCGAACAAAGATCGACGTGCCAGTTCTCAGCGGCAATGATATCGCCAACGGTTCTGGCGACCAGGTCATGATCCTCGACGTGCAGGATTGAAATCTCAGATTTTGTGACAGGAACGGCGCGCTTCGCCACGGCCTTCCGGCTGCCGTGCGGCCTCAATATGTGCCGGCGCCGCTTGCGCACGGTCGAGCGGGTCTTCAGCAGATCTTTATGACGACTGTTGAGTAAGGAAATCAGGCTCTGATGATGCTTGAAGCCGAGCAGTTTCGCGGCTTTACTGACGGATCCGCCGGCATCTCTGAGGGCGCGTTCAATCACCGTGCTTTCCGCGGCTTTGACATGTCGCTTGAGTGAGAAGCCTTCCCAGGAATCTTCGATCGCTTCCGGGGTCTGAGTCTCCAAACGCGCCAGGGTGTTCAGGATTATCTCAGCACATGAAATCAAACGCTTGGTGCTGGCCGGATCCTGAGAGTTCTTCAAGAGATCGATTGCAGATCGATAAACCGAAACCAACTCGGCGGCGGCAATCTTTTCGCCAAGCTCTTCGATGATGCTCAACTTGGCGCGCCCGGCGCCTTCCAGATCGCCCGCGGTCTCAGCGACCGAAGCCGACCGTTCAAATAAAGAGCGCGCGCGAAGATCGTTTCCCAGGCGAGCTAACGCCACGCCGTGAGTAGCGAGCGCTTCTGCGAGCACAGCCTGCTGACCACCCCGTTCGAGGACCCTGACCGCCGCGCGCACCACCCGCTCGGCTTCAGTGACATAACCCTGCGCGAGCAATGTGCGTGCGCGAGTTTCGTCAACTTGAGCAACAGCTCCGATATCTCTTAGTTTGTGGAATAGTTGACGAGCGCGATCGAGATGGGTGTGCGCATCCTTGTATTGGTTGATGGTGAAGTATAGGTAACCAAGATTGTTTTCCACTCGAGCCATTGCGCGCTCGTTTCCTGCCTGTTCGAAATGAAAGCTGGCAGCTGAATATTCGATTAGCGCGCGATCCAGGTAGTCTTCTCGATTTTCGGGCGTAGCTAGACGCCTTAACAACACGCCATACCCAAAATGGAAGCTTCCCTTAAGGGGATGGTCATCACTGCCGGAGACTAGCGGCAGCGCCTCGTCATACAGTCTTAATGCTTGATGGAACCGCTCACTATCGACCTCCACAATGGCTGCGCGAATGAGTAGTACTGCTCTCAGTTCACAGTCATCATCGTCTAAGCTGCCTAACGCTTCTTCTAGATTAATCCGCGCCTCGTCATAAGAACCTTCCTTCCAATAACACAGGCCGAGTTCACCATATGCTTCCGCTATACCTGCGCGGTCTGCGGTCTTCTCAAAGAGAGCGATACTCTTTGTAATGAGATTTTTTGCGGCTTCTAAGTCTGGCTGAACCTGATTCGCGCTAGCCTGTCCATTCGAGATCGCACCGGCACGAAGCAATAATTGCGCCTGCATTCGCTCATCGAGTCCCGTCAGATTCGGAACGCTACTGCGATCGGGCCAAAACTCAATGAGGGCTTCGCTTGCTGACGGATAGTCACCAACCTTCTCGAATTCCTTCGCTCGCCGAGTCGAGACATCCGCCCGTTGGGCAAGTGTGAGATCCGTACTCTTGTTGTCAGGTTCCGATAGCCGCGACCTTAAGTTCATGTGAGGCTTTCCTTTCCGTAACAGTGATAAAATTCTTGCCCTCGACCTTCAGTCAGTTTTTTGACGCCATAAGTCGAGCGTCTTTTCTGGAGCCGGTTCGTCTGTTCGTTTTCAATCGCAACTCAACTTAGGAGAAAAACCATCATGAACCTGAAGAGATTCTGTTTAGCCGTCAGCTTTGCGCTAACTCTCGCAGTCGTGTCTTTTGCCGGCGAGATGTCAGCACCACCATGTGCTCCCCCCGATCCGGGGGAAATGCAGTCGCCACCCTGTTCGACTGCTCAAGAAACGTCGGACACTCCAACGCCCGGACAAACATCAACGCCTCCAAACGGAGGTGTAGTGACTGAATATTTGGTCGCTGATACGGCAATCGATTTCGTCGAAAGCATTCTGTCACTGTTCTAGGTGACCGCTTGAATTCCTAAAAACTTGCTGTTGCCATATCGTGGGTTGGCAACCAGCTATTTGTGTGTCTACGGGCTCGAGACTCTCTCGTTTGTCACATCTTGATGAGAGGCTCTTTGAGTGGCGTAGCATAAACCTGTGCTATCACAATTGCAACCAACTTTTCGAATCCGCGTAAGTGGTTGAAACCTAATGAATAGCCGGTATTTAATGTTAATCGTGCAGCGTTAGAGAGGTCCGGAGTCGGCCTCTCCACCCGCAAGCAGGCTCCACGACATTCAAGTTTGACGTATCGATCGACAACAGCGATCGAAGAGCAGATGCAGCGCATGAAGTGCTTCTCATCCGGGCTTTGTTCTCGACGATCTTCGACAGAGCAATCGAGCTTGATACGTTGGTTTAGATAATTCGGATGGAGACTGTAGTCGGTATGGGTTCGACCAAACTCGCAGACGCGAGCCTGAACCTTATAAGGAAACCGTCTGTTCGGCCCAGAATTGAAATTCGCGGTGTTTGTGTATTTCGGCCTTGGCCAATTCCGCGCCGCTCGCGACTTTCACAATGTGCTCAAAGATGCGGCCACCGACTTCATCGATCGATTCCGTGCCGTCGATTACGCCGCCTGCTGACAAATCCAGGTCGTTGCTCATCCGCGCAAACACCCGAGAGTTCGAGGCGAGTTTGATAACCGGGGCGATTGCATTGCCGATAGTGGTGCCGCGCCCCGTCGTAAAGACGATCACCGTTGCCCCGGCGGCTACCAGACCAGGCGTCGATTCCTGATCGTAACCAGGTCCCTGCATCAAATTGAGGCCGCGGTTCGTCGGTGTCTCGGCATACGCAACCACGCCTTCGACGCGAGTTGTCCCGGCTTTGGCAATCGCGCCGAGCGACTTAATCGTGATGTTCAGCAAGCCGCCCGCTTTATTGCCGGCACTGGGATTCTGGTTGAGCACTGCGCCGAATTTGGCGGCGAACTCTTTGTACCAATCAACCATCTCGTAAACCGCTTTCCCGGTTTCGAAATCTTTCGCGCGATTTGCCAACACGTGTTCCGCGCCGCAGAACTCAGGCACTTCAGTAATCAAAACTGTGCCGCCTGAACGCACCAGCACATCGGCCGCGCGGCCCAACGACGGATTTGCAGAGATGCCTGAGAACCCGTCCGAGCCGCCGCACTTCACGCCCAGCACCAGTTCGCTGACGGAGACCTCCTCGCGCGTGGCGCGATTCAGTTCGGGCAGCACGCGCTCAACTTCCCTTAGCCCTTGCGCTATGGCTGCCTGGGTGCCACCGACTTCCTGAATTCCAATTTTTGCGACAGGTTTGTCGAACGCTTTCTCTCGATTCAGCAGATACTTTTCGACTACCGATAGATTCGTCTTTTCACAACCCAAATCGATGAGAATCACACCACCCACATTCGGATGGTCCGCGTAATTAGAAAGCGTTCGCAGCATCACATCAATCGTCGATCCATCCTGACAGCCGCATCCTTTATTGTGCGGAATCGCCACGACGCCATCGACGTTGGGAAATTGCTGGTGACTCCACAGCGTGTACTCCGAGACGATCGAAATCTGCTGTGCTTCGTGGCTCGCGCACATGCTGGTCGGAACGATCAAGACAAAGTTACGCGTGCCCACGCGACCATCAGGACGATGAAAGCCCATGAAGGTCTCGCGCCTTTCCTCAGAGAGGTAATCGGGCGCCGGCATCTGCAAGTCCTGCGGCAGTTCGCGAATAACCGGCACGTCATCCGACATATTCTCGTGCCTGATCCAATCACCGCATTCAATTCCCAGCGATGTTCCAATAGGTTGCCCATATTGGCGCACGAACTCACCCGCGGGAATCGTTCGCGTGGCAAAACGATGGCCCGGAGGCACCGCGGCATTGACGCGCATCTCACGGCCATCCGGCAAGGCGATCTCAAGTCCCTCGCAGGTCTCTGTCTTAACTACCGCCACGTTGTCCGCGCGGTCGACAATGATTGCGTACTCAGCTATGGGCGATACTTTCAGTGTTGTGCTCATCAATCCCTGCTCTTCAATTCGATTGTTTCAGCACGTCGGGCAGAATCAGCGATCGCACATTCGGATTAAGTCGAATCCAGAGCCCCGGATTCTCGTCAAGCTGGCGGGAACGTGTCTCAGCGTCGTCGGACAGTTGCGTATTGACAAAGCGATCGAAGCTTTCGACCTTTCCCCGTGCCGTGGCGGCGTCAACGATCGATTGCACGATTCGCTTCGCGCCGAGGACGGTTGCCGGTCCAAGTGTCAGGATGTGGGTCGCGTTGCGACATTCCATCTCGTCCAACTGGTTTGGAGATGTGCCACCCGCTTTGAACTTGCTGATGTGGTGCTCGACGATGGTTTGCGAAATTGGAATCACGCCGGCAACATCATTAGCACCCGCACCGCTGCCCGGCTTGATGTAGCAAATGTGTGAGGCGGCGTTTGCTTCGGGCCCAAGTCCGAGAAACAAAATATCTATGCCGCCAGTCGATTCCAACGCTTCAACATAACGAACCATTTCCGCTTCGAGATCCGCGGCGTCGGTTCGCATCGAATTAAAGCTCCTCACTTTTTGAAAGAACGCGTCGCCAAGCAGCCGTTCGAAGTCGCGGCCAAAACTGAACGCGTTTTTCAGGCGCATTGGCGCCAGCGCGTCCTGTGTGAAAACATTCAAGCGGCCAAGCAGTCCATCGAGTTCACTCGTTTGCGCCTTCTCGCCAATCAACCGATGCAGCGCCTGGGCCCCCCGTCCGCCAAGAATCACAATCGTCAACTCGCCGGCTTTGTTTCGCGCCGCCCCCTCAATCTCCGCGAGCATCGCCCGGCCAACGGCCTCTTCTGATTCGATTACCTCGTACTTCAGGGCTTGCGCGGGGTGCGCCATTAACTCAGACGGCTTGTTCAGACCGTCCTGCCTTAGCCAGACGTTATCGCCGACTGCGTGACGCTCGATCGAAACTTCAACGGAGGCAAGAGGTGAGCTCATTTGCTTAGTATTGGTCAAACCACTGCATGGCGTTTTTAGCATAGCGTAAACCTTGAGGTCAAGAACACTTTCGCGTTGTTTCTGATGAAATTCTTGTTTCGTGACGCGGGAAATCGGTTAGAATAGCGGCCGGCCGCGATCCGGATGAAGGAATTATCTCAACACACGATCTTGGATCAGGAGTGAGTCTATGCGCCTGCGAGAATTCCAAGTGGTTAGACCACGCGGCGACGAAGTTGTTGCCGAGCAAATCGTCCGTCGCGTCTTCGAGAGAGAGGTTAAAGAGCTTCAATGCCAAGCACCGTGTCTCTGAAAGTAGTGCCTCTGAAAGTGATGCTTAGCGCAATCCTGATTTCTGTGATTGCGATCATCGGTCCGAGCGCCATCGAGGCCCAGTCCGGTTCATCTTCTGAACAGATGGCCGCCGCAGCGATGAATCGTTGGAAAACTTCGTGGGAAACCGATCCGGCCAGGACCGAAAAATGGAGTTACGAACAGGGCGTGCTGCTCAAGGGCATTGAAGGCCTGTGGCTTAATACTGCCGACGGCAAATACTTCAACTTCATCCAGCGCAGCATCGATCGATTCGTGAATGATGACGGCACGATCAAGACTTACAAACTCGACGACTACAACCTCGATAACATCAATGAAGGAAAACTCCTGCTCACGCTTTACCGAGTTACCGAAAAGGAAAAATACAAAAAAGCCGCGGACCATCTGCGCGAACAATTAAAGACCCAGCCGCGCACGCATGAGGGCGGCTTCTGGCATAAGAAGATTTATCCATTTCAGATGTGGCTCGACGGTCTTTACATGGGCGAGCCCTTCTATGCGGAGTACGCGGCTATCTTTCATGACGACGCTGCCTTTAACGACATTGCGAAGCAGTTCGTCTGGATGGAGGCGCACGCGCGCGACCCCAAAACTGGTCTGCTGTATCACGGCTGGGATGAATCGAAGCAACAACGTTGGGCCAATCCGCAGACAGGCTTGTCACCGAATTTCTGGGCCCGCGCTATCGGCTGGTACGGAATGGCTCTGGTCGATACGCTTGACTACTTTCCTGAGAACCATCCCGAGAGAGCTGAGCTTTTAGCAATTCTGAAACGTCTGGCGCCCGCGATCGAAAAATATCAGGATGCGCGATCAGGCCTCTGGTATCAAATCCTCGACAAACAAAACGAGAAAGGAAACTACCTCGAGGCTTCCGCCGCCTGCATGTTTGTTTACGCGCTGGCCAAAGGTGTGCGCCGCGGTTACCTGCCGGACCGGTATCTGTCCGTGGCGCAGAAAGGTTACCAGGGAATTCTGAATCGCTTCGTCAAAACGGATGCGAGCGGACAGGTGAATCTTGAAGGAACGGTCGGTGGCGCCGGCCTCGGTGGTAATCCTTATCGGGATGGCAGCTACCAATATTACATCGGCGAGAAAATCGTCACCAATGATCCCAAAGGCATCGGCGCTTTTCTGATGGCGAGTTCGGAAATCGAGATGAACGCCAACCGCGCACTCGGCAAAGGCAAGACCGTCATGCTCGACTATTTTTTCAACGCCGAGACAAAGAAAGACATCACAGGACGGGTCGTGCCATGGCATTACAAATGGGAAGAGCCCGCCAACGGAGGTTACTCGCTGTGGGGCCGCGTGTTCAGCAGTTTTGGCGTGAATACGAAGAGCCTCGCTGAAGCGCCCAGCGCCGCGAATCTCAAGGGGACAGACATATACATCATCGTGGATCCTGACACGCCGCAGGAAAGCGAACATCCTAATTACATCGAAGCGCCCCACATCAAAGCCATTGCTGATTGGGTTAAAGCCGGCGGCGTGCTGGTTTTCATGGGCAACGACGTCGGCAACATGGAGTTCGATCATTTCAATCAGCTCGCCAAACAGTTCGGCATTCAATTCAACAAAGACAGCCGCAACAAGGTTCCCGGAAATGACTTTGAAAAAGGATTGCTGCTGGCGCCGGATCACAATCCGATTTTCAAACCCGCGAGGCGGCTTTACTTGAAAGAGATCTCGACATTCGCCCTGACCGGACCGGCCAAATCCGTGTTCGATGACAAAGGCGATGTGATTATGGCAGTGGCGAAAGTTGGCCGCGGAACTGTTTTCGCTGTCGGCGATCCGTGGTTCTACAACGAGTATCTCGATGGTCGAAAGTTGCCGTCGACCTTCGATAACTACCAGGCAGCGCGCGACCTCACTCGCTGGCTGATTAGTCAGTCGCCGGCGAAAAGATAGTCCGGTGTTTTGAGTTTCTTTGTGTCTTGGTGAGATTTTTTTGGAGCGATTTCACTACAGAGACACGAAGAAATACTTCAACAGGCAGAAAGCTAACTAAGCGCGGGGAGAGACGATCGATGACCAGTTTGATTCATCGCTTTATTGGATTGACGCTGTTGCTTGGCGTGCTCATCGCGCCGGTGCACAGCAGCGTAACGGCGCAGCGCGCTCAGCGATCGAACGCGCGGGTTGTGGACTGGACCGCGGCGCCCGCGATTCTCGCGCGCATCAAAGCGCCTAAGTTCCCCGCACGCGATTTCGACATTACCAGGTTCGGCGCCGTGGCAGGTGAACAGTCTGATTCTACGGACGCAATTAGCAAAGCGATCGACGCTTGTCATAACGCCGGCGGGGGCCGTGTCGTGGTGCCGGCCGGAACTTTCATCACCGGTGCAATTCATCTGAAGAGCAATGTCAATCTTTATTTGTCAGCCGGCGCGACCCTGAAGTTCAGCACTAATCCTGAAAAATATTTGCCCGTTGTTTACACGCGCTTCGAAGGCACTGAATGCATGAACTACTCTCCCTTGATCTACGCCTTCGAACAGGAAAACATCGCGGTGACCGGCAGCGGCACGCTCGATGGCTCTGCGTCCGATCAGAACTGGTGGGGCTGGACGCGGCGGCGTGGAAACGACGAGGCGCTGGCGCGCAGCAGCGTACGCAAGCTGCTTGATTATGGCGAGCGCGGCGTGCCGGTGAAAGATCGAATCTTCGGCAAGGGCGAATACTTGCGGCCGAATTTTATTCAGCCTTACCGCTCGCGCAACATCCTGATCGAAGGAATTCAGATCATCAATTCGCCGATGTGGGAGATTCATCCGGTTCTCTCAACCAACATCACTGTCCGCGGCGTTAAGATTTCGAGCCACGGACCTAACAACGACGGCTGCGATCCGGAATCAAGCCGGGACGTGCTGATCGAAGATTGCATATTCGATACCGGTGACGATTGCATAGCCATCAAATCGGGTCGCGACAACGACGGACGCCGCGTGAATGTGCCTTCCGAAAACATCATCGTCCGCAACTCAACGATGAAAGACGGCCATGGGGGCGTGGTGCTGGGCAGCGAGTGCTCGGGTGGAATCCGTAATGTATTCATCGAGAACTGTCACATGGACAGTCCAAACCTCGAGCGGGCGCTGCGTTTCAAATCCAACGCGCGGCGTGGCGGATTTGCCGAAAATGTTTTTATGCGCAACGTGGAAATCGGCCACGTGAAGGAAGCCATCCTGACCATCGACTTTTTGTACGAGACGGGGCCGAACGGACCGTATAAACCGATCGTGCGCAACGTCAGGCTCGAAAATGTTAAGAGCATGGCGAGCCCGCGAGTAATGTGGATT
>DASWQK010000609.1:0-4585 GCA_036403735.1 Pyrinomonadaceae bacterium | reverse complement strand
GGCACAAAACCTTTACCGGCGCAGCGGCTTTGAAGTTGTGGGGCGGCGGCGCTCGTATTATCGAGCTCCGGTTGAAGATGCTTTGCTGATGAGTCTATTGCTTGCTCATAGTGTTCAGGGCTCATGAGATTAACCGCCTGTTACTGTCGTGGTTTCGACAAAGGGTGTTGGTTCATTTTCAATTTTGAACGAGTAGTGCTGAGGCATTCTCAGTTTGCACTCAGTGGTGTCTGCGCTCGACAATGGAAAGGTCGCAGCTCTTTGAGCCGCGTTCACGCGGCTTTCCCGCAGGGTTACAAGAGCACCCCAGCGCGGATGCCGCGCCGGGGACCCCGCGACGGGCGTTTACGCCCGGGTACCTGGGCAAAGACGGCTAGGAAATCGCGCCGCTTTATTCCACGCGCAAATTTCAATTTGGACCACCACTCGACAAAAGTTCATCTTGATTTAACGTTGTGGCTTGGGATAACATTTCGCTCATGACGAACTGCCGCAGGCACTTCTCATCCGCAAGCATTTTCTTTCCACCCAAACACTCGAGAGGAGAATACTTATATGGAAATGGCAAAGGCGGACAGCCTTAAGGAAGAATTGATGGCGAGCAACCCGGAATTTCGGGAGCTTGCTCGCGAACATGGGCGTTACGAAGAACGTTTGAGTGAATTGTCCGCACTTACATATCCGAGCGACGAAGAACAGGTCGAAGAAGTCACCTTGAAGAAAAAGAAGCTGGCTTTGAAAGACCAGATGTATTCACTGATGCTCCAGCACGAAAAAGTTGCGAGCACAGCGCACTGAAGTTTGACGCCGTGCGCTTGCCGCGGCGATTTGCATATCTAATATTAAACGGGGCCGACACGTATGGCTGTTGTGCCCCGTTTTGTTATTAAGTGGTAAGGTTCGGAGTTCCGCCTTTAGGCGGGGATTGGTTAGAGGGCGGGCCGCCTGAAGGCGGTACTCCAAACATGGTTCGCGATGGAATTCCATTTGTAGTTGTTCCGCTGGTGCTCGCACTCATCTGCGTGGTGTTCGGTTTGTGGATCATCTGGTTTTGGGCTGCGGCCATACTGTTTATTTTGATTGCCGCGTTCATGGCTTATTTCTTTCGCAATCCACGTCGCTCGATTCCGCTTGAGCCGGGAATCGTCGTCGCGCCCGCCGATGGCAAGGTGACGATCGCGCGACAGGCAACCGCAAAGAATCCAGAAGCGCTGGTAAGCATCTTTTTGTCGCCGCTCGACGTGCACATTAATCGCGCGCCGATCGAAGGCGAAATCGTCAATATCAGCTATAAAAAAGGTCAGTTCGTGATGGCCACGAAAAACGAATCGCGCTTGCTTAATGAGCAAAACAGCCTGACAATCCAAGGCGCCGAGCTCACCGTAAAGTGCGTGCAAATCGCCGGGGTGCTCGCCCGCCGGATTGTCTGTTGGAAGCGGCGGGGCGAGAGAGTAAAATGCGGGGAACAATTTGGCATGATAAAGTTCGGATCGCGGACGGATGTAGTGATGCCGTCGAATGTTAAAGTCATCGTGCGTAAAGGAATGCATGTGCGCGGCGGCGAGACGATAATCGGAAGAGTTAAGAATTGAACGCAAGACGATTCCAGACAGGACCGCGACTGGGGCCGGCGCCCGCGCCTTCAGGCCACAAAGGCTTGAAGAAAGGCGTGTATCTGGTGCCTTCGCTTTTTACCGCGCTCAACATTCTCGCCGGCTTCTATTCGTTGATGGCGACGATGAGCGCGTTCCGCTTGCTGGGAATCGGCGGCGTGCAACAAATCAAAGAAGCTACTGACCGTTTGGATTACGCGGCGCTGGCTATCGGTTGGGCCTTTGTGTGCGACGCGCTGGACGGACGCATCGCTCGGATGACGAAGAGCACCACCGAGATCGGGATTCAACTCGATTCGCTGGCAGATGTGGTTTCGTTCGGCTTGGCGCCGGCGATACTCGCTTACGTTTGGAGTTACGGAACGACGCTTCAGGATTGGCCCAACGCCCGGCAACTGGCGTGGTTCGTTTCATTCATGTTCGTGATTTGCGGTGGCTTCCGTCTGGCGCGATTCAATGTGCAGGCTTCAAGACCGCGACCACTCGCGGAAGGAACGCCCAAAGTCGACAAGAAGAGCTTCGTCGGTTTACCGATTCCCGTCGCCGGATGCCTGGTAGCCGCCATAGTTCATTTCGCGCCGACTCCGGTGAGGTACGGGCCGAACCACGCGGAAGTGATCGCGATTGTGATGATGGTCCTGATCGCGTTCCTGGGATTATTGATGGTGAGTACCTTTCGCTTCACCAGCTTCAAATCAATCGGCACCGGCCGCAAAGACGCGCGCCTGGTGATCGGGCTTATTGCCCTGGTGGGATTGATCTATCTGTACTCGCAGTGGGTACTCCTCATTCTGGTTGCCGGCTACGTGGTGCTCGGACTTCTTTCCCGCGGTCTTACCGCATTCACCCGGCGCGGCGCAGATAAATCCTCCACGGAAATGCGCGAAGTCTAACAACATTCAAAAAAATATTTTTCTAACGAGGCGCCGAGAAGGCGAGCAATCCATGTGGGATTGTGATCAGCACCAGACCGTTTACCGAAATTGGGGCTGCGGCGCTGCTGTTTTCTTCGCCCAGCATCAGCGTGTTTACCGTCTTGCCATCACGCAGGTTAAGCACAATTGCCTGATCGGTTGAGAAAGGCGTGAACAAGGCTGCATCGGAAGCGGTAATTGGTCGCGATAAAATTCTGCCGGGAAGTTGACGACGCCAAATGAGCGCGCCCTTATTCAACGACAAGAGATAAGCAAAGTTGTCTAATGAAGCGGCGAGGACTCCGTTGGACACTGCGGTGACTGCCTGCACCGCCGCTCCGGTGCGCCGATGCCAGAGAAGTTTCGATCGTGTTTCGCTGAACGCATAAACGTTTCCGTCCGCCGATCCAAAATAAGCGATGTTTTCGGACACGGCGACGGGACCTTCGATCGCGCCGCCCGTTTTGTACTGCCACTCGAGCTTTCCTGTCTTAACATTGAGGGCATGCACGGTGCCGGCCTTGCTGCCAAAATAGACGCGATCGCCCGCGATTGCAGGCGGCGCCAGGAATTCTTCTTCGTATTGATTGCTCCAAAGTACGCGCCCGGTTCGCTTGTCGAAAGCGTAGACATGCCCGTCCGGACTCGCCCCGAATAACGAGACTGAATCGACGGCCAAACCGGAAGACAAAGCCGCGGGCAACGTGCCCATCCAAAGCGTGACGCCCGTGGTCTTGCTCAACGCGCTCAGCGTGCCGCTTGCCGGCTTACGATTCGGGTCACCGGAGCGTTGGGCCACGAACACGCTTCGTTCATCGGCGATTGGCGCCGCTGAAAAAGTTCCGCCCGCTTCGGCTTTCCAGACAAGTTTTCCGTCAGTGGCGTTGAGCGCAACCAGAACTCCGGAACTCATCGGAATAAAAACAGTGTGCGCATCGGCCGCCGGCGTAAGATCGGTTGTTTGATCCGTCTGATACCGCCAGGCGATCGTCAACGGTTGCGACAGAGTCAGACCATCTTCGATTCGCGTAGTCGCTGAACAGATCACCGCCGAAACCGTGGCCACCAACACAAGTAGCAGGGAAGTGTTTCTGGTTACGAAGCGCCGAAATTTCTTACGTGAGGCTTGCAAGTTGGGTTGTCTCAAAGCTTGTCTGTCTGATTTTACTTACGACGGTTTTGCTGCTACCAATGTCATCTCTATAATCGCAAGTTCGAAACTATTCCTTTCATTTTGACGTTCAGCCGAGCGCGGAGGTCTTCTTTTTGCCGACCGACAGTCACGAAAGAATAATCATACTCGACTTTGGTTCACAGTACACTCAACTGATCGCGCGCCGGATCCGAGAGGCCGGCGTCTATTGCGAGATACTTCCGTTCAGTACTCCTTTAAGCGACATTCAGTCGATTGATCCGCGCGGGCTGGTCCTGTCTGGCGGCCCCGCTTCGGTTTACGACGATGATGCGCCGCGATCAGAGTCGGGATTGATCGGTGCAGTGAACTGCCCCGTTCTGGGAATCTGTTACGGGCTGCAATTAATTGCCTATCAATTGGGCGGCGAAGTTGAGCCTTCAAAAAGTCGCGGCTACGGTTACGGGCGGCTTACGGTGGTAGATGAAACGACTCGGTTGTTTGCCGGCTTACCGGGCGAGATGGATGTTTGGTTGAGCCACGGCGATCGGGTTACGCGCCTGCCGGAAGGTTTTCACATGACCGCGAAGACTGCCGAGGGTGTGAACGCTTTTGAAAATCCTGAACAGAAAATTTATGGAGTTCAGTTCCATCCGGAGGTTGCGCATACACCGATGGGCGGTCAGATCCTGCGCAACTTTCTTTTTGAGATTTGCGGATGCAAAGGCGATTGGAGTCCGGCGGCGGTCATTGAAGAACAGGTCGCGCGCATCCGCCAAACTGTCGGCGAGCATGATCAGGTCGTCTGCGGATTGTCAGGCGGCGTCGATTCGTCGGTGGCGGCGGCAATGGTCCATCGCGCAATCGGAAATCGGCAGACCTGTCTTTTCATTGACAACGGACTGCTACGCGAGGGCGAATTCGAA
>DASWQK010000608.1:0-3433 GCA_036403735.1 Pyrinomonadaceae bacterium | reverse complement strand
TTTACGGACGAGCCTGGCGAGATTGGAACGGCAACCCAGATGTTGAGCGGTTGGGGCCTGCGCTTCTTTGATTACGACAACGATGGTGATCCCGATCTGTTCCTGGTTAACGGACATCCCGACGACTTCATCGAGATGCGCACCAACCGCGTCAAGTACAAAGAGCCCTTGTTGATGTTTGAGAACACCGGCCGCGCTTTCAAGAACGTCAGCGCGCAATCCGGCGCCATTTTCAACAAAGAGTTTTCCGGGCGCGGCATGGCTACCGGTGATTTTGATAATGACGGCGATCTTGATGTGCTGATCTCAAACAACGGCGAAGCCCCGCTGTTGCTGCGTAACGAAGGCGGGAACAAAAACAGCTGGCTTGGTCTTCAGTTGGTCGCGACCAGGAGCAATCCGGCGGCGGTGGGAGCGACTATCACGTGGCAGGCCGGAGGCATGAAACGAAGCCGTTTGAAGACTGCGGGCGGCAGCTACCTCTCTTCGCACGATCCCAGAGAAATACTGGGTCTGGGCGCGGCGAAAAAAATTGATTATGTCGAGATTCGCTGGCCCAGCGGCAAAATCGACAAGCTCACAAATCTGCCGATTAATACTTATCTAAAAGTGATTGAAGGCGAGGGTATCGCTAAAAGCGGCGCGAGCCTCGCGAAGTAAGATGGCGCGACAATCTAAGAAAACTCTTGTTCGCGCCGGCATTATTTTCTTCGCGATCAGTATTTCGTCGTTAGCTTCCTTTCACACTCAAGCTCAGCGCGACGCATTCTCAAGATGGCGGCCGACTCACGAGCTTGCGGGAGTGAACTATGTGGGAAGCGCGGCTTGTGCCCGTTGTCATGCTCCGCTAACTGCAAAGCGTCTGGCAAATCCGATGAGTCGCGCGTTAGCGCCGGTCGAAAGTTGTGAGATTCTCAAGACCCATCCCAAATTGAACTTTCGCAACGGTTCCTATGGCTACCAAATTACCCGCGAAGGGAACCGCAGCATCTATACAATCAGTGATGGTCAAGGTTCGATTTCCGAACCCATCCTCTACTGCTTTGGCCAGGGCAAAGCCGGCCAGACTTACGTTTTTCAACATAAGGGCGTCTTCTATGAAAGCCGCGTCAGTTACTACCAGGAAATTCAGGGACTCGATTTTACGATCCTGCATTCACACTCAGTGCCTGAGTCGCTGGAAGAAGGCCTGGGCCGTCCCATGACGATGGAAGCGGCGCAAGGTTGTTTCGCTTGTCATTCAACCGCGGCGGTTAGCGCATCGAAACTACAACTCGATCATCTGGCACCCGGAGTTACTTGTGAAGGTTGTCATGGTCCCGGCGAAAAACACATCGCGGCGATCAAATCCGGGAATAAGAATCTTCAGATTTTCAATCCGGCAAAGCTGGATGCAGACGAGGTGTCGCAAGAGGTCTGTGGCGCCTGTCACGTCGATTTTGAAAAGGCGTTGCTAATGCCAAAGCAGGGCGGCCTGAATAACCTGCGTTACCAACCTTATCGAATCTTCAATAGCCGCGGACACAGCGGCGATGCGCGGATAAGTTGCGTGGCTTGCCACGACCCGCATGACAAATTATCGGAAGATACGAGTTTCTATGATGCAAAATGTTTTGCTTGTCATCTCGCGACTCGTAATGAGGCAAAGACTAACGCGCGCTCAGCTCCGGCTTGTCCGGTGAGTAAGCAACAGTGCACCACGTGTCACATGCCAAAGATCGAACTGCCGGGCGGTCACGCGAAATTCACCGATCACTGGATCCGGATTGTTAAGCCGGGGGAGCCTATTCCTAATTGAAAGTATGGAGTGCGGCGACTTGTCGCCGCTTTGGGTTATCAACTATTCGCTATAAATCGACTTCAAAGTGGAAAGCGGCGACGAGTCGCCGCACTCCAAAGCCGGTTAGGGTTTCGCCGGCGGACTCGTCATCGTCGCCACTCGTTTGTTCCATTCTGCCGGCGTCATCGATCGAAGCTGCGGTAACTCACCGGCTGCAATCACCAGTTTGCGCACACTGATAAGCACCACAAACTCAAGTGCTGCTTTTGGTTTGGTTGCTTCGTCCAGCTTCGCTAACTGTGCCTGGCGCCACTCCGCCGTAGGAGTGTTGCCTGAAGACAAGTACGACAACGCTTCCAATCCTGATTCCGCGATAGCCGACAGATCATTTGCCAAAGGCCTGGCCTCCTGCAGCGCGGGTGATCGATCAATCATCGGTCCGAGCCTGCGACTTGCCGTTTGCCACTCAGCCAGTGTGAGTTCGAGATCCGACCGATTGAGCGCGAACCGCGGCGCATCGGATAGGAATGCGTCGACGTTCGAGTTGAAGTGACGAGCCGTTTCACTATCGGGCCGTGCGGCGTCAACCAGCCCGGTGAGCGGACTCAGCATGGTCTGCGGCCGCATTTGATAGCGGCGATATTGCTTTACCGGTTCGACTATCGATGCCAGCGTACGGAGTGGCGCGGTGTCCTCGCGCGCTGCCAGGCGGCGCAACAACATCTCGTAATTTCTTTCGTGCGTCAGGCCCAACTCTTCCAGTTGTCGACTGACTATCGACAACCGGCGATACATGTCTTCGATGTCGGTCATGTTTCGCGGCGACCAGAGCCGCTCAGCGATCGCCGCGGTGCGCGGCCAGATGCGCGAGTCGATCGTCTCCGGGCTAACCCACTCTCCCCACATCGTAGCTTCGCCGCCGAGAATGTGTTTCGCTTCTTCCGGCGTCAGCGATGAGTCGGCGGGAATTGGATCAGGCAGATAATGTTGGGAAGCAGGAAGAATCAGATCGATGTAATAACCCGCTGAAAGAATTCCGTTGTAGCCTTTCTTTGCTGCTTCTGCCAGCGATGCAGGTCCACGCCAGGACTGAATGACTGCGTCTTTGGGAAGATCCGGATGAAGTATCTCGTCCCAGCCAATCATTTTCTTGTGGTGCTTCTGCAAGATCTTCAAGATGCGTTGATTGAAGTAAGCCTGCAGGGCGTGATTGTCTTTGATGCCTTTCTCTTTCATGAAGGCCTGGATCTGCGGATTTCGATCCCACTGCTTGCCTTCGTTCTCGTCGCCGCCGATGTGCATGTACTCATCGGGAAAGAGTCCCGCCATTTCGCCCAGAAAGGTATCAAGAAACTTATATGTTTGATCGCGCGTGGGGTCGAGCGCGGGCTCAAAGATTCCCGCGCCGCGCTCAATCTTGTAAGGACCGGGCGCGCTGCCCAGTTCAGGATAAGCAACCAGCCAGCTCGTGCTATGGCCGGGAATGTCAAACTCCGGCATTACCCGGATGCCGCGTTCGCGAGCATAAGCGATGATCTCGCGCACTTGATCCTGGGTATAGAAGAGACCATCTGATCCGAACATGTGGAGCTTGGGAAACTTTTTGCTCTCGACGCGAAAGCCCTGGTCCTCTGTCAGGTGCCAGTGAAAGAC
>DASWQK010000607.1:0-2843 GCA_036403735.1 Pyrinomonadaceae bacterium | reverse complement strand
GAACGCGCTGCCGATTAGCAGCTTGTACGTTTGAATCGGACTATCGCCAATGATCCAAATGACGATGCCGCCGACGATGAAGGCAGCGATGACGGCAATTAGTGGAAACAGGATTTCGCGTAAGAGTTTCATTACAATTTGATCTTTGGACTTTGATCTTTGGACTTTGTCTGCTTTTCTTCGGGAATCCCGGGCTTTGGGCAAGTGCAAACCCGAAGACCAAAAACCAAAGTCCTAAGACCTTCCTCCCGTCATCATCAATCCAATTTCTTCATTGCTGGTTTTCTTCGGATCGACTTCGCCCGCTACCTTTCCGTTATGCAGCACCAGCAAACGATCCGACAACGAAGTCACTTCTTCCAATTCCGCCGAGACCAAAAGCACGGCGCAACCCGCGTCGCGCATGGCGACAATTTTTCGGTGAATAAATTCTATGGCCCCGATATCGACGCCCCTGGTCGGCTGTGACACGAGCAAGAGCTTTGGTGGCAGTTCGAATTCACGACCTATGATCAGTTTCTGTTGATTGCCGCCCGACAGCGCGCGCGCCGGTAACATCGGGTTCGGTGGCCGCACATCGAAATCGCGAATCACCTGTTCGGTGCGCCGCTGAATTCCCTTTTGATCGAGCATGACGCCCGCAAAACCCACCGCCGGCTTCCGATAATGCACGCCGAGAATTGTGTTTTCCGCCAGAGTAAAATCCAATAGCAGCCCACGGCGATGACGATCCTCGGGCACATGTGCGATGCCGAGTTCTTTTCGTTTTCGCGCATCGAACTGCGTAATATCCCGGCCTTCGAAGGCGATCGTGCCTGAGATGTGTGATCCGGGAATCAGCCCTGCCAGCGCTTCAATCAATTCCGTCTGCCCGTTGCCTTCGACTCCGGCGACACCCACAATTTCGCCCGCGCGCAGATCGAACGAAACGTTATCGACTCGCTTCGCGTCACCGCGCCCCATCACCGAAAGATTCTGGACTTTCAAAACCGATGCACCGGCTTGCGCGTCTGGTTTCTCGACCCGCAACAAGACGTCCCGGCCCACCATCAGGCGTGCGAGTTCGGCCGCGTTGGTTTCGCTGGTCTTCAGATCGCCGACGACCTTCCCGTCGCGCATCACGGTCACGTTATCGGAAATCGAAAGGACCTCAGACAACTTATGCGTGATGATCACGATCGTCTTCCCTTGCTCGCGCATGCCGCGCAGGATAGCGAAAAACTCTTCGACTTCCTGTGGAGTCAGCACCGCGGTCGGCTCATCAAGAATCAGAATCTCTGCGTGACGATACAGCGCCTTCAACAATTCGACTCGCTGTTGTTGACCCACCGAAAGGTTTTCGATCGTCGCGTTCGGATCGACTGTGAGTTTGAACTCATCAGACACTTTGCGAATTTCATCGGCAGCTTTTTTTAGATCGAGCGAGACAGCGCTGCCCGGCTCAGAGCCAAGCACGATGTTTTCAGCTACCGTCATTGGCTCAACGAGCATGAAGTGCTGATGGACCATGCCGATGCCGAGCGCGATTGCATCATGCGGCGTGCGGATCTCGCGCACTTCACCATTGACCAGAATGTCGCCGCTGTCAGCGGTATAAAAACCATAGGCGATGCGCATCGCCGTCGACTTGCCCGCGCCATTCTCACCGACGATTGCGTGAATCGTCCCGGTCGGCACCTTGAAACTAACGCGATCGTTTGCCTGCACGGCGCCGAAGCGTTTAGATATTTGGCGTAGCTCAATCATCCGGCGGAAGTACTTCGATTTTAGATTTTAGAGCTTCGATTTTCGACCTTTGTTTAGTCGCTCGTTGGCCGCTGCGTTAGACACCGATCGCCAGTAACCATTCAATGTGGGCGTAAGGTCGTCTACGGTTCCTTTCAAGGAATCGATTTGCGCCTTAGTTAAGAGCTTACGCTTGAAAGCACGTCGTAGCCAATGCTTCGTTTCGTATAGTGAACCGCGCGCAATACCGATAAACCGACGATTATCCTGCGCTGTGCCCCGACCGCTGCCTTCCGCAATACACGAACCAATACCGTCCGCCGACTTCACGATCTGTTGACCGACCGTATACTTTGGGAGTTGGTCCCATTTAATAACTATCTCCCAAATCTCACCGGCCAATTTTTCAGCGAGCTGATAGAGTTTCAGATTCTCGAAATGTGTTTTGGGCATTTCTAAGCTCCAATATCTAAGCTCTAAGATCGTCACTGCATCATCCTATCCACTACCTTAATTTGCCCAGCCACGATTTTCTTCTTCGCTTCTTCAGCCGCTTGAATGGCTGCCGGTGAAACCAGCGCCTGGTTATTGTTGTCCATCACATACCCAACGCCGTCGGTCTCCAGACCGAAGACGTGAAAGCCGCCCTGAAATCTGTGATTAACGACATCGTTCACAATGTTGTAGACGGCGTTGTCCACGCGCTTGACCATGCTCGTCAAAACAAATCCCGGTTTCACCATGTTTTGATTTGAATCGACGCCAATCACGAAATGCGTCGCGCGGCCGCTCGAGTCTTTTCCGGATTGCTCGACTGCGTCGAATGCGCCGAGTCCCGAATTTCCCGCTGCGGTGAAAATCACATCAGCGCCTTTGTTAATCTGGGCCAACGCGATCTCTTTTCCCTTACCGGGATTGTTCCACGCCGCGTCGGTGACGCCGACGTAATTCTGAATCACCTGAATGTTGGGATTGGCTGCTTTCGCCCCCTCCTCGTACCCGCCTTCGAATCGATGAATCAGGCCGATGTCCATGCCGCCGATAAAGCCGAGCTTGCCGGTCTTTGAAGTCATTGCCGCGATCATACCAACGAGATAAGAACCTTCGTGCTCTTTGAA
>DASWQK010000606.1:0-4097 GCA_036403735.1 Pyrinomonadaceae bacterium | reverse complement strand
AATAGGAACGTCTCTTGCAAAGTGAACACGCGTTCTTAGATGAAGTAAGCAGTTGGAAAATCGCGAAAGCCCCTTCGCACCGTGGGTATCCCCAGACCCGCTTGTTCTCTTTAATCTGTAAACCAGTCATGGAGGAATCTTTCAATGAGTTTACCTACTGTTAGCAGGTGGATTGCGAAAAGTTGTGCGCTGATCGCGATGGTGGGCTTAACCGCCACGCTGGCATTCGCGCAAGTTACCACCGGAAGTATTCAAGGGGTCGTGACTGATCCCAATAAAGCAGTCGTCCCCGGAGCCACAGTTAAGATCACCAACGTCGATACCGGGACAACCAGAGAAGCGACCACAAACGATGAGGGCTTCTATCGGGTTACCAACTTACAACCGGGTGAACACTACCGCGTGGAAATTTCGAAAGCGGGATTTGCTCCGGCGAAGGTTGAGAACCTGGTCGTTCACATTGCTACTGAGAATAGTGCTGACATTTCGTTCAGCCAAATCGCCGGTGCTACCGGTACGGTAACGGTTACTTCTGAAGAGCAAAGTCTAATTCAGACAAACCAGAACCAATTGACGACCAACTATTCACAGAAGCAACTGACCCAGCTGCCCTTCAATGGCGGCTTGATCGATAACCTCGCCCTGTTGACACCAGGCATCGTGACACCCGGCGACGCGGACTTCACGAATGGAGTCGGCATCTCGGCCAACGGCAACCGTGGCCGATCCAACAACTTTCAAATTGACGGCCAGGACAACAATGACAACTCAGTCGCCGGCCCCAGCCTGTTTCTTACCAATGTCGATGCGATCGGCGAATATCAGGTCATTACCAATAACTTTTCTGCCGAGTTTGGCCGCAACTCCGGGGCCCAAATCAACGTCATCACAAAGCCGGGCACCAATGACATTCACGGCACGGGCTTCGAATATTATTTAGGGTCGGCTTTGCGATCGCGCGATAACCTCGACAAACGTGCTCAAGCCGGATACAAATTCTTAGCCTCGCAGGGCTTCAACCAATTTGCGGGGTTGGCCACTCGAAGCCAGGATCCTTTTAGTCGTCATCGCTTTGGCGGCTCAATCGGCGGTCCATACAAGCAGAACAAAGCGTTCTATTTCTTCACGTTCCAGCGCGACCGCCAAACCGGAGAAAGTACAACCAATAACTTTACGAGCGATTCGCTGGTCATGACCCCGCAATCCGTCGCGGCGATTTGTGGCAATCCCAATTTTCCCATTGGTTGCGGCATCCTGAATAACCCTGGACCAGGCGGTGGCCCAACCAGGGCTCCCGGAACGCTGCTAATTGCTCCGCCAACACTCGACACCAACGGCGATGGCGTCCCTGACGCATTGGTCTATGGAGCTGGCAATCCCTTCGGATTCACTCCGACGGCATCAAGCCTGGCGGAAATTGCTTTTATCCGCTCGGGCGGCGGGGGTGCGATCATTCCGATCACGGCTGGGGAAGCCACCCGCATCGCTCGTAACGAGGAAACTGAAGATCAGTTCATTACTCGTAACGATTTCAATCTGACCAACAAAGACACCTTGAGCATCCGGTATATTTACGACAAGGACCGGTTTCCGAACGGCACTCCCGCGACCGGGAGGTTCTTAGCCGGCGCATTTTTCAATGTGCCCTCGTACAATCACAATCTGGGCGCGACCTATACACGCACGATTTCGTCGTCGCTTGTTAACGAAGCGCGATTTAACTTCTCGCGGCTCTTTGTGACCTTCGGCGACACGTCGACCAAGCCCGGACCGGAGATCTCATTCGCGGGCACCCGGACGCTTTCGCCCTTTGCCGATCTAATGCTGACCTTCGGGACGCAAAACAACTTGCCGCAGTCGCGCAAGGTTGACGTCTATCAGTGGCAGGATACTTTGAGCGCTACGCGAGGTAACCATGCTCTGAAGGTTGGTGCGGATATTCGCCACCAAAAGGTCGACAATTTCTTCCTGCCGAATTTTCTTGGGCGATACCAGTTCCGAGGCAGCACGCCAACGGCCACTACCCAGAGCGCTAACTCGGGTTTGATCCCAGCGGCGAACCTGTTCTTCTTCAGCACCGCCGGCACGGATCGCAATGGTCGCCGGGCCACGGCGGTTGAGAACCTTTTGTTGGGTCGACCCCGGCAGATCTCATTTGCGTCGGGTAGTCCGCGTTTTCTGACGACCCAGAACGATTACTTCTTTTTCATTCAGGATGATTGGAGAGTGAGACCAAATCTCACCCTGAATCTGGGACTGCGTTATGAGCTGTCAACCACGCCGTTCAATCCGATCATCGACGCGGTCAATGCGCGCGAGGCTAATACGAGTACCGCGATCTTTGATACGGCGTTCCCGCTGTCAAGCCGGACGGTAACCAAATTACCGATCGATAAGAACAACTTCGGTCCGCGCGTAGGTTTTGCGTGGTCACCGGAATTCAAGGCTTTGGGTAGTCGATTTAGCGGCGGCCGCACTGTTATTCGCGGAGGCATCGGCATCGCTTACGATCCAAGTTACTTCAATATCGTGCTGAACACGGTGACGGCGGCCCCGTTTGCTGCGGCTGGAATATTGACGCAGACTCCCGGTGGTGCGGGTTCGGTCCTGTTCCCGTTCCTGCCGACAACCGTCGCGCAGCTCGACGGCACGCCCGGAACCAACGGTGGCGATCCGCGTCTCTTCAATCAGACACGGGTCTCACCTGACTTCCATAGTCCGTACACCATTTCATGGAACTTCGGTCTCCAGACTGAGGTCTGGAAGAACACCGTCATCGAAGCGCGTTATGTTGGCTCTCGAATTATCGGGCAATTTCAAACAGTCACCGGCAATCCCGATGTACAGTTCCTGAACCAGGCGGCCCAGTGTCTAGGGCTTTCCGCAGGTACTTTCTCCGGTGGTGCTGTGGTGGGAACGCCCGCCGCAAACGCAGCCGCTGCTTGTGGCTTGTCAGGATTCAGTAACCGACCGGGTACTAACGGCGACGGTCGTCTCGATCCAAACTTTGGCGCCGTTCGGGTCCGCACCAACGGGGCCACAGCGACTTATCACGGTTTGCAGATGCGCTTCGATACCCGGCTCAGCAATTCGCTGGTCGTTAACGCCAACTACACCTTTAGCCGCACGATCGACAATGCTTCCGAGATTTTCTCTACCGGCGGCGGCGGTCAGGGCGTAGCCGATCCGCAGATGTTCTTTAACTCGACTTCCGCTGAACGAGGTCTGTCGGCGTTCCATCAGAAGCATTCGTTCTCAACGAATTTCATCTACGACTTGCCGTGGAACAAGGGGCAAAAAGGCGCGGTCGGAAAACTGCTCGGCGGTTATGAAATTTCGGGCACGGTGTTCGCCGGATCTGGACGTCCATACCAACCGCTCGAGGCTTTCGGAACCTACGATCCGAATTTCGAGAACGCGTTCTTTGGTGTTGGCTCCCTGCGGCCCTTTAGCGGTAATCCAAGTGCGCCGAAGGGAACTATCGCGTACGGAGTTACGGCTGCCTGCGGCGTCCTTTTCGGAGACCCCAGCTGTAACGATGCGCTCGCCGTTCCGGGCAACTTCATCGTCTACAATACGCTTTCTCCGGGTTCTATCGGCAAAGCAATGACGCCGGCCCAGGCAAAAGCAGCGGCCCGATACATTTACAATGACTTCGGTCTTGCTAATCAGTTCGGCGTGCCGCTTGACCAACTGGAAGGCTTCATGATGTTCAAGACGCCTTTCGGAAACCTCGGCCGGAATACTCAATTCGGCTTACCGAGCTTCACTGTGAATCTCGCGGTAGCGAAAACCACGAGAATCTCAGAGCGGTACAAGATCGAATTTCGGGCTGAGGCCGCGAACCTTCTTAATCGAAGGAACTACGGTGTGCCGGATGCTTTCACTGAAGATGCCACGAGCAGTTTCGCGGTAAGCAGCTTTGAAAACCCCGGTTTTAATAACGGTAGTCAACGCCAGGTTCGTTTCGGATTGAAACTGATCTTCTAACGAACGCAGCGTTATCTGCTCAATCAGGGGAGGCAACCCGGCAGGGGAATCTCCCCTTCTTTTTGATAGTTGGTAGTTGCTCGATCTGAGACGATCCTGCGCACTTG
>DASWQK010000605.1:0-7031 GCA_036403735.1 Pyrinomonadaceae bacterium | reverse complement strand
ACAGTCCCTGATGGATGCGCCAGAGATGACGCTCAACATGGGGCCGCAGCATCCGTCCACGCACGGCGTGCTGCGCGTGATTCTCAAGCTTGATGGCGAAACGGTAATCGATCTTGATTGCGATGTCGGCTACCTGCATCGTGGGATGGAGAAGATTGCCGAGAACCGCATGTATACGATGATCGCGCCGTATTGGGATCGGCTTGATTACATCGCGGCGGTTTCAAACGGCCTCGTTTGGGTTGAGACGGTCGAGCAGATGATGGGCCTGGACGTACCCCGCCGCGCTCATTATGTAAGGACGATTCTGACTGAGTTGAATCGTATCGCGTCGCATCTGCTTTGGCTCGGGACGCACGCTCTCGATATCGGCGCCATCACGATCCTGCTGTGGGCGTTTCGCGAACGGGAAGAAATTCTGAAGATCTTTGAGCGACAGTTCGGCGCGCGTTTGACTTGCCATGCGTGGCGCGTCGGCGGCATGCCCAATGATGCTTATGATGATTTCGCCAGCGACGTCAAACGCTTCGTCGATAACTTTCCGAACCGGCTTGATGAATACGAAACCGTGTTGTCGGAAAATCGAATCTGGTTAAGCCGCACTGTTGGCATTGGTGTGATTTCGGGCGAAGAAGCGATCGCAATCGGATTATCGGGCCCGGCGCTGCGTGGCTCGGGCGTGGCGTGGGACATTCGCAAAGCGCGGCCGTACGCCGCTTACGCTGAGATGGATTTCGACGTGCCGTTGGGTGAGAACGGCGACACTTACGATCGCTACCTGGTGCGGATGGAAGAGATGCGCCAGTCGCGACGGATCGTCAAACAGGCGATCGAGAATCTGCCGGATGGACCAGTGAACGCGAAAGTGCCGAAACTCCTTAAGCCGCCCGTCGGTGATTACTATCATTCGATCGAGGGACCAAAAGGCGAGATCGGCTGCTATCTGGTTTCCGACGGAACGCAACAGCCCTGGCGCGTGCACGTGCGCCCGCCGTCCTTTATTAATTTGCAGGCTTTGAGGCAGATGAGTATCGGACACCTGGTGGCGGATGTAGTTGCTATTATTGGAACGCTTGATATTGTGTTGGGTGAGATTGATAGATAAATAGTTCAGTCATGGTTTAAGCCCGCGAAGCGTGGCGACAGCATAAAGCCTGGGGTGGAGCGAAGCGGAACCCCAGGATCACGAAGGACGAGAGATTGAGCCCGCGAAGCGGGCGACAGCTCTCTCATCATGAATGACCTGATGTATTGTGCTTTCGCACGCTCCGCGCGCTCGGGACTTTTGCGATCCGGTATCCTGGGGTTCCGTTTCGCTCCACTCTAGGCTTTATGCTTGCACCCGCTACGCGGGTTGAAACGCGAAATTCTTCTAACGAAGTAATGTTTGCCTTATTAGCAGCGCCCACATTTATCGATAGCCTGCTCCTGAAATTCTTCAGCGAGCCGACGGTGAACTATGTCATCTGGCCGTTCATACAGATCGGTTTGGTGGTGGTGATCACAACCGGCTGGGTAGCGTATGCGACTTATCTGGAAAGAAAGATCTCCGCCTTTATGCAGGCGCGCCTCGGCCCGATGCGAGTTGGCCCGTGGGGTCTGTTGCAGCCGATCGCGGACGGATTAAAGTTGCTGACGAAAGAAGACTTCGTGCCTGAGAATGCCGACCGTTGGATTTTCTTTGTCGCTCCTTATATAGCCGTTGTCGCCGCTTTCATCGTCATGGCCGTAGTGCCGTTCGGTCCGGATTGGGCCGTGATTACTGACGTGAATATCGGCGTGCTGTTTGTGCTTGCGGTGTCGAGTGTCGGTGTGCTGGCTTTGATTCTCGCCGGTTGGTCTTCGAATTCGAAATACGCTCTGCTCGGGGCGTTGCGCTCGAGCGCGCAGATGGTTTCTTACGAAGTGTCGATGGGGCTGGCGATCATCGGGGCGTTGATGTTTGCGCGCACGTTGTCTTTGTCGGGCGTCGTCGGCGCCCAAGCTTCTAATTCGATCTGGTTCTTCTTTTATCAGCCGGTCGGGTTCGTCATCTTTTTGATTAGCGGCATTGCGGAGAACAATCGCGCGCCCTTCGATTTGCCGGAAGCCGAGTCAGAACTGGTCGCCGGTTTCCACACCGAGTATTCCGGCTTTCGCTGGTCGTTGTTTTTCATGGCTGAGTACGCCGCGATGGTTGTTGTGACGGCGGTCGCGACCACGCTTTATCTCGGCGGTTGGTACTTTCCATTCGTTTATCGATTGACCGAAGCGCACGGCTATCACAATCTTTACGTGGCCCTGAGCGTGGCGGTGTTTCTCGGCAAAGCGGGCTTGCTCCTTTATTTATATTTCTGGCTGCGCTGGACTCTGCCGCGCTTTCGTTACGATCAGTTGATGGATCTCGGTTGGAAGTGGATGCTGCCGGCGGCGCTCATCAATATCGTCGTCACTGCAATCGGCGTGACTTTGATTCAGGGGCTTGACGGCTGGAGTGGAATGCACACGATCAAGTCGATAACAGATGGGCTGGCCCTGACTTTGAGCGGAAAAGCGATCGCGATTGTTTTTGGTTTTGGAAACCTGTTTTTGACCGCGGGGATTCTGTCTCTGATCAATTGGCGGTCACGCGATTTTAATTTGAAGAAGCAGCGGCGCCAGATTCGCCTGGTTGATTTGCCGAAGGGCAAGCCGGCGGTTGCTCCGATCATAACCGAGAGCGTTTAGAGGCGGGCTACCGCCCGCCGAGATTGTCGGGCAGTAGCTTGACTCGAAACGATCGTAGTTTTTGGTGCAGATTCCAAATTCGAAATTCCAGATTCGAGATTTCAAAATGCCATTAGTTCCTGTTCCCAAACCGACGTTCACACAGAAGCTGAAGCGCTTTTTCATGATCGATCTCATAAAAGGAATGGGCCTGACCCTGGGCTTTAATATCGGCGCGCTCACTGATAGAGACTCCGTTGCCGGAAAGGGAATCTACACCGAGCAATATCCGAAAGAGCGGCCCGACGTGGCGCCGCGATTTCATGGCGCGCCGCGCCTGAACATGGATCCGGAGACGCACGACACGCTCTGCATCGCATGCAACCTTTGCGCGCTGGCGTGTCCCGAAGATTGCATCGATGTCATTGCCATGGACGTGGAAATCGTCGTCGCCGGCAAACCGCGCCGCAAGAAGGTTCTCGATGAATTTATCTTCGATACGTCGCGTTGCATGTTCTGCGCGCTGTGCCAGGAAGCTTGCCCTACTTATTGTTTGGAACTGACGCAGGATTTCGAGTTGGCGACTTATTCGCGCGCTGGGTTTGTCTGGAACCGAGAGATGCTCGAACAGGGGCGTGAGACGGTGAAATACGAATCGTAATGATTTCGAAATTCGAATTGCGGATTGCGAAATTTGATGGCTTGAACAATTCGCAATCCGAAATTCGCAATCCGAAATTTCTATGATCCTATCAGGCTGGGAATCAGTTTTCTTCTGGATATTTTCGATCGCTGCCATTCTGGCGGGGTTGCTTACCGTCATGGCGCGCAACGCGGTGCATTGTGCGCTGTTTCTGATCTCGTCTCTGGTTTCCGTCGCCGCTCTTTTTATTTTGCTGGGTGCTGAATTCATCGCCGGCGTGCAAATCCTGGTTTACGTCGGCGGCGTGATGGTCCTGTTTCTGTTCGTCATCATGCTGGTCAACGTGGGCGCGGAAGAAGAAGGGCGCGCGCCAATTTTCAATCGTCCTGCGCAGGTGACCGCGGCGCTGGTTTTTCTCGCATTGCTTGCGGGAATACTCGTCATCTATGCAATCCCGCGTGGTTATCAGGCAATGCAAGAGCGTGATAAGGCAGCAATGCAGCAGGCGAATGCTAAACGCGATGTCGCGGACAGCCATCTCGCGCCGGCGGCCACCGGCGTCAGCCGTATCTCGACGCAAACAGAGAAGGTCGGGATGGCTTTGTTTACCACGGCTTCGCTGCCGTTTGAAATCGCCAGCCTGCTGTTGCTGGTCGCGATTATTGGGTCGGTAATGCTGGCACGGACGTTGAAACAGGAAGCGGCCGCGGATGATGTCGATCAGGAAGTGCTGGATGAATTGAAGTAAGTTTGGAGTCCCGCCTTCAGGCGGCATTATTCGGAGAACGCCGCGTGAACGCGGAACTCCAAACAATTCGAAACAATGAACCATCTTTCGACATCGTTGGCGCTGATATTTCAGGAAACGAGCCGTGCGTCGACCGCGATCGAAAGCATCAAGCATCCTGATCTTTCGAAGTTCCTGGTCATCGCCGCGATTCTTTTCATTATTGGCGTGGCCGGCGTGTTGACGCGCCGGAACCTGCTCGTCATTTTCATGTCGATTGAATTGATTCTGAATGCGGCGAATCTGAATTTCATCGCGTTCGCGCGCTACTTGCAGGACACCGGCCGTGGCGATCCGATTGCCGGTCAGATATTCACGGTCTTTATCATCGTAGTCGCGGCGGCTGAGGCGGCAATAGGCCTCGGTATCGTGATCGCGCTTTATCGCAATCGAGAAACGATTTGGGTGGATGAGATCGATTTAATGAAATGGTAAACCGATAGTTTAGAGGCGGGCTACTGCCCGCCATTCCGGAAACACCGGCGGGCAATAGCCCGCCTCTAAACGAAATCAAGTTTTCATGTACAAATACATCTGGCTAGTTCCTTTGCTTCCGCTTGCTGGCGCTGCGCTAAACGGCATCTTCGGCCGTCGCTTCGGCTTTTCAGAAAAGCTGATCGGCGGAATTGCGGTCGCTTCGGTCGCGCTCTCGTTCTTAATTAGCCTCACTGCGGTTTACTCATACGGGTTCGGTGGCAACGCTCAATGGCCCAACCCTTACGTCACGACTCAGACCGCGTTCAACTGGATTCCCGCGGGTGCGGTTAAGCAGACATTAGGTCAAGCCGAGACTTCGACAACAATTTCTGTCGCCAATCAACCAGTCAAGCTCGCAGCTCCGCGTGCGTCTCTGCTCAATATTGAATGGAGCTATCAACTCGATCCTTTGTCGGCAATCTTCATGTTGATTATTACCGGCGTGGGGCTCTGCATCTTCGTCTTTGCCACCGGCTACATGCATGGTGAAACCGGCTTCTATCGGTTCTTCGCCTACATGGGGCTCTTCATGTTTTCGATGCTTGTGCTGGTGATGGGCTCGAATTTCGTGATGATGTTTGTGGGCTGGGAAGGCGTCGGGCTGTGCTCTTACTTATTGATTGGTTATTACTTCAATCGACAGGAAGCGGCCAACGCGTCACGCAAAGCTTTTGTTACAAACCGAGTCGGCGACTTCGGTTTCATACTGGCGATCTTTGCCTTAATCGCGACGTTTGGAACGGCGCAATACACGAGCGTCGTCGCGCAAGCGGCCAGCTATCGGGTCGAATCGCTGGGCCATTGGGGACTGATGTCGTGGATCGCTCTGGGCCTAATGATTGGCGCCTGCGGAAAGTCAGCGCAATTTCCGCTTCACGTTTGGTTACCGGACGCGATGGCCGGGCCCACGCCGGTCTCGGCCCTGATTCATGCGGCCACGATGGTAACGGCGGGCTTGTACATGCTGACGCGGACGAATGTCATCTTTCAGCATTCAAAAACAATGATGCTGGTGGTCGCTTTGGTGGGCGCGTTCACCGCGATCTTTGCTGCGACGATCGGGATCACGCAAAACGACATCAAGAAAGTTCTCGCCTACTCGACCGTATCGCAGCTCGGCTTCATGTTCCTCGCCTGCGGCGTCGGCGCCTTTGTAATCGGAATCTTTCACGTGATGACGCACGCGTTCTTCAAAGCCCTGATGTTCCTCGGCGCGGGCTCAGTCATTCACGGCATGCATCACGAGCAGGACATGCGCAAGATGGGCAACCTGAAGAAGTACATGCCGTACACGTACTGGACTTTCGTCGCCGGCTGGCTGGCGATCTGCGGCATTATTCCGTTTAGTGGCTTCTGGTCGAAAGATGAAATCCTCTGGAACGCGGCTTCGACAACGCACGTTCCGCTCGGCTGGTTAGTTTGGCTGGTCGGCACCATCGCGGCGACCTGTACGGCTTTTTACATGACGCGTCTGATGGCGATGACGTTCTGGGGCAAAGAAAGATTCCCAGAGCACGAACACAGCATGGAACACGAAGGCCATGCGCAGAAGAAAGAGCATTCGACTCCGAAAAAGCACGCGCATGTTCCGCATGAATCTCCAAAGTCGATGTGGGTGCCGCTGGTTGCGCTCGCGATACTCGCGACTCTTGGCGGCTTCTTTGGTATTAGCACTGCGTTTACCGGCGGCAAAGAAGTCGGCGGACGAATGAATATCGTCACCTGGCTGAATCCGGTTATCTGGAATCCATCGACGGGACATTTTGGAAAGTCTGAAGAGGGTAACGCTGCCATATTAACCGGGCGCGCGCCGCCAGAGACGACATCTCGAGTGGAAGAGCATGCGAGTCAGAGCGGATTCAATCTCGCTCACGCAGTGGAATCGAAACTCGGCAGCGAAACCGCGACTGAGTGGGTCTTTATCCTGATCTCGTTAATGGTGGCGGGCATTGGCATCGGACTTGGTTTTTTGTTCTACATAAAGGACACGCGGTTGCCGGAAGTTTGGGCTGCGCGTTTGCGGCCGCTCTATGAAGCCAGCTATCACAAATATTGGATTGATGAATTTTACGGTTGGGCCGTCACGCGGCGCACGATGGATCTGGCGCGCGGCGTGTTCGCGTTCGATTCCAAAGTAGTTGACGGAGCAGTGAACGGGACGGCGTGGTTGACGCGCTTGACCAGCAAGATCACCGGCGCCACGGATAAATATCTGGTTGATGGCCTGGTCAACGCGATCGCTAACTTTGTGGTTTCCTTTATGTCGCCAATTGTGCGCGCCGCGCAGACCGGATTGACGGCGAATTATGCGCTGGTGATGGTGATTGGATTGCTGGTGGCAGTGGCGATTTATTTCGTAAAGATATTTTAGTCTTCTCTGTGTCCTCTGTGGTGATGATCTATTTTCACCACAGAGGACACAGAGGAACACTGAGACTG